>JAYTYH010000669.1:0-4821 GCA_043742485.1 Rhizobacter sp. | reverse complement strand
GCTGGCACTGCCGGCATCGCGGATGTGGGCACCGAGCAGGTCGATGGCGGCTTCGTCCTGGCCGAGCACGACGAAGAATTCGGCCTGCTGTTCCAGGTCGATGAGCTCTTCCATCGACATCGACGCACTGTGCTTGATGGCCTGGCCCGTCGCCGTCGGTTCGGCCGACGCCCGCGCGGCAGCAGCGATCGGCCGAAACAGTTCGGGCGCAAGCACGGTGGTGACATCGAGGCCGCCGATCGTCGCAGGTGCGGTCGCCGGCAAGATGCTCGGCGGGCCATCCGTCCACGACTGCGTGCCGGCCAGCGGCACCGCGCCGGAATCGCGCGGCGACGGTGCCGGCGGCATCGCCGACGACGACGGGTTGCGCAGGGCACGCGCCTGCTGGTTGACGGCGGCATCGAACCAGCGCGCGCGCAGGCGCTGGCGCGGCCGCACGGCCCAGAAGGCAGCGGCCAGCAAAGCGAAGAAGAGCAGGCCTGCCGCCAGCGCATATACGAGCTTGTTCGAATAGCGGTCGCTCTCGGACTCGCGCAAGCGCGCCTGCAGGGTTGCGACCGACTTCTGCATCGCCTGCGCGTCGTTGCCGAGCCGTGCCATGCCGGCTTCGAGCGTCTGGATGCGTTCGCGCTCACGCGCCAACAACGCTGCCGCGTCGTCGACCGAGGCGACCGTGCTCGCCGGATCGGCAGTGCCGGCGATCGAGGGCACGGCCGCCGAAGCGGCGCTCGATGCGGCCAAGGCCACCGCGCCGGCCGTGGCCGGCGACGTCGACGCGGCCGTCAGCGGCGGGTTCGGCGCCGGTGCGGTCGCGATCCGCGGCGGCGCCGCTTCGAGTTGAAGGCGGGCCGGGCCGTGGCTGGCCGCGGGCAAGGCCATCGTGCTGCTGGTGCGGCCTTGCAGCCGCGCCGTGCGCGTGCTTCGCTCGCGCGGCGGGCTAGAAGCCCGTGTCGCCGCGGAAGCGGTCGCTTGCCGTGAAGCGCGCACCGCCCGCGCAGCGGCCCGGTGCTCCGTACCAGTCGACGCCGCCATGGCCCCGAGCGAATCGCGGCCGCGGCCGAGCCGCCTTCTCGGTGCGTCGGCGGTACGACTGGACTCGAGGGTGGGCGAGTACTGCGGTGTGACATCCTGAGTCGCCACGGCGCGTGGTGCCTCGGCCAGGTTGACCATCGGCGGATCGATGAAGGTGACGAAGCGGCGCGAGACCGACGACGCGCAGCCGACCGTGACCTCGACGGTGACGACCGGCTCGTCGATCTTCGTCGTGGTCGTGACGCGAACGCTGCGGCCGCTGCCGTCGCGGGCCGTCTCGAGGCTGATGCGAACGTTCGACGAAGGCACCTTGGCATCGCCCGCGAACACGTTCGCGAAGACGCATTCACGGGTCAGGCTTTCGCTCGCATCGAGCGCCATCGCTGCCGAGAAGTCGAGCGGCTGGCCGAGCGTCGTGGCCGTCGTCGTGCGACCGAAACCGAGCCCCTGCACGGCCGGCGACAGCAGCATCAGGAACGAAGCGCCCAGGGTGAGAGTCAACGGGGCTCGGCGCATCAAAAGGTGTCAGCTGTAAGTCGAAATGACTCTAGCACGCAGGCCCTGCGCATCTGCCCGGGCGTGGCCCGCAAGCCGCAGGGCTGCGTGACACAATTCCTCGAATGAAGACGACTGCGCCGGCCGAGCCCCGGCCCGCCTGCGCAGGCTCCGTCCGCGGCTGATCCGGCTCGCGCGCCTGTCACGTCAGCGACCCGCCATGAGCGCCGCCGTTCTTACACTCGACGAACAGTCGAACATCGAATCGGGCGCGTGGTTTTCCAAACTCTCATCCAGCCTTCGCCAGGACATCCTGAGCCGCGCCGCGGTGCGCCGTGTTCACGACGGCGCCATCCTGTCGGCGCGCGGCACGCCGGCCGAAGACTGGTATGGCGTCGCGCTCGGTGCAGTGCGCGTCAGCTCGGTGTCGCTCGCGGGCAAGCAGGTCACGCTCACCTACGTCGAGCCGGGCACCTGGTTCGGCGACATCGCCCTCTTCGACGGCATGCCGCGCACGCACGACGGCCACGCCCATGGCGAGACGACGCTGCTGGTAGTGCGTCGGGTCGACTTCAAGGATCTGCTGTCGAATCACGTCGAGCTCTACGACGCTTTGCTGCGCCTGAATTGCCGCCGCCTGCGCCTGCTCTTCGACACCGTGGAAGACCTCAACACGCTGCCGCTTTCGGCGCGGCTCGCCAAGCAGATCCTGCTGCTGGCGCGCAGCTACGGCGTCGAGCACGAGGGCGAAATTCGTGTCGGCCTGCAGCTGGCGCAGGAAGACATCGCGCAGCTGCTCGGCGCCTCGCGCCAGCGCGTCAACCAGGAGCTGAAAGGCTTCGAGCGAGAAGGCGCCCTGCGCATCGAGCCGACCCGGCTGGTGGTGCTTTCCAGGGCCAAGCTGCTGGCGATCGCCGGGCGCTGACTCGGGGTCGGCGCCGATTGCGGCCGCCGCAACGCTGCTTTTCAATGCCTGCATGAGCACGCCAGAAGCGAACACGGGCACCAAGTCGGTCGCCGAGCAACACCTCTTCGACATCGCCGCGCTCGGGCATTTCCTTGCCGAACGAATGCCGGATTTCGTGGGCCCGCTCACCGTCGAGCAGTTCAAGGGGGGCCAGTCGAATCCCACCTACAAGCTGCTGACGCCGGAGCGCGCCTACGTTTTACGTGCCAAGCCAGGCCCGGCGTCGAAGCTGCTGCCTTCGGCGCACGCAATCGAGCGCGAGTTCAGGGTCATGAGCGCGCTTGCCGGCACCGACGTGCCGGTGCCGCGCATGCACCTGCTCTGCGAAGACGAGTCGGTCATCGGGCGGGCCTTCTACGTGATGGAGTTCATCGAGGGCCGCGTGCTCTGGGACCAGTCGCTGCCGTCGTTCGATCGCGCCGGCCGGGCCGAGATCTACGACGAGATGAACCGCGTCATCGCCGCCCTGCACAGCGTCGACGTGACCGACGCGCTCGCCAGCTACGGCCGTCACGATCACTACATCGAGCGCCAGATCGCCCGCTGGACCAAGCAGTACCAGGCCTCGATCACCGAGCCCATCGAAGCGATGGACCGGCTTATCGAATGGCTGCCCGCGCATCTGCCGGCGAGCGCCACCGAGAGCTCGCGGGTGGCGATCGTCCACGGCGACTACCGGCTCGACAACCTCGTGTTCCACCCGACCGAGCCGCGCATCGTCGCCGTGCTCGACTGGGAGCTGTCGACGCTCGGCCACCCGCTCGCCGACTTCAGCTACCACTGCATGTCGTGGCATATCCCGCCCGGAGCGTTCCGCGGCATCGGCGGCCTCGATCACGCCGGCCTCGGCATTCCCGACGAGAAGAGCTACGTGCGCCGCTATTGCGAGCGCACCGGCCGCGTCGGCGCCGGCCACGACGTCGACGCGGTGATGGCCGACTGGAGCTTCTACCTCGCCTACAACCTGTTTCGCATCGCCGGCATCCTGCAGGGCATCGCCAAGCGCGTCGAGGCCGGAACGGCGGCGAGCGCGCAAGCACGGCAATCGGCCGCGGGCGCACGCCCGCTCGCCGAGATGGGCTGGCGCTTTGCGCAAAAAAGCTGAACAGATCCTTTCTCACAAGCAACCGATCGGAGACACGCCATGGAATTCGACTACTCGCCTCGCACCCAGGAGCTGCAGCAGCAACTGCTGGATTTCATGGACAAGCACATCTACCCGGCCGAGAAGGCCTACGAAGACGAGATCTCGGCAAACACCGCGGCCGGCAAGCGCTGGACGCCGCTGCAGACCATCGAGGCGCTCAAGCCGAAGGCCCGCGCCGAGGGCCTGTGGAACCTGTTCCTGCCGCCGACCGCGGGCGGCAAGGGCTCGACGGAGAGCGGCCGCAGCTTCGGTCTATCGAACGGCGACTACGCGCCGCTGGCCGAGATCATGGGCCGGGTGCCCTGGTCGAGCGAGGTCTTCAACTGCTCGGCGCCCGACACCGGCAACATGGAGACCATCGAGCGCTACGGATCGGCCGAGCACAAAGAGCGTTGGCTGCAGCCGCTGCTCGACGGCAAGATCCGCTCGGCCTTCGCTATGACCGAGCCGGCGGTGGCGTCGTCGGACGCCACCAACATCGAGGCGCGCATCGACAAGGACGGCAGCGACTACGTCATCAACGGTCGCAAGTGGTGGACCAGTGGCGCAGGCGACCCGCGCTGCAAGGTCTACATCTTCATGGGCAAGACCGACTTCGACGCGCCGCGCCACTCACAGCAGTCGATGGTCCTGGTGCCGGCGGATACAAAGGGCATCACCATTGTTCGCCCGCTCTCGGTGTTCGGCTACGACGACGCGCCGCACGGCCACATGGAAGTGGCGTTCGAGAACGTGCGCGTGCCGCAGTCGAGCATCCTGCTCGGCGAAGGTCGCGGCTTCGAGATCGCCCAGGGCCGGCTCGGGCCGGGTCGAATCCACCACTGCATGCGGCTGGTCGGCCTGGCCGAGCGCTCGCTCGAGATGATGTGCAAGCGCGCCACCTCACGCGTCGCCTTCGGTCGCACCATCGCCGAGCAGGGCGTGACGCGCGAGCGCATCGCCGAGTCGCTGCCGCATCGACATGGCGCGGCTGCTGACGCTGAAGGCAGCCTGGATGATGGACGTTGCCGGCAACAAGGCGGCGAAATCGGAGATCGCCATGATCAAGGTGGTGGCGCCGAACATGGCGCTTCAGGTGATCGACTGGTCGATGCAGGTGCACGGCGGCGCCGGTGTTTCGGCCGACTTTCCGCTCGCCGGTTATTACGCCGGCGCGCGCACCCTGCGCTTTGCCGACGGC
>JAYTYH010000668.1:0-3096 GCA_043742485.1 Rhizobacter sp. | reverse complement strand
TGTGCCGGGTGGTACAGCGGATGCACTACCCACTGGAAGTGATGTTGGTGTGCGTGCGCTGGTACCCGGGCTGTCCGCTGGAGCTTTCGCGAGATCGAGGAGATGATGGCCGAGCGCAGGGTCTTCGTTGATCACTCCACGCTGCATCGCTAGTCGATGAGGATCTTGCCGGTGCTGGCGGCCGCCTTCAGTCGGCGCACGCGTCCGGGGGGTCGAAGCTGGCGAATGGACGAGACCTACGTCAAGGTCGCTGGCCAATGGAAGTACCTGTACCGGGCGGTCGACCGCAACCCCGACACCGTCGACATCCTTTTGCGTGCCAAGCGAGACCACGCTGCTGCACGAGCATTCTTCGAACGCGCCATTGACCCGCACGACGTGCCCGAGAAGATCACCATCGACGAGAGCGGCGCCAACACGGCCGCCATCGTGAGCATCCAGGCCGACAGCAGCCTGTCCATCGAGATGCGCCAGTCAAAGTACCTCAACAACATCGTCGAGCAGGACCACCGAGCCGTCAAACGCATCACCCGGCCGATGCTCGGATTCAAGAGCTTTCGCTGCGCCCGAATCCTGATCACCGGCATCGAAACCATGCACATGATTCGCAAGGGCCAGCTCGGCAACATCAAAGACAAAGACTCGTCTGCAGCGAACCAGTTCTACTCGCTGGCTTTCTGATCGACGTCGGAGCCGCAGCCTTCGTCGGTCTGATCACGCTATCGCGACAGAACCGTCCTCGACTGCGCGAAGAAATCGCGTGGCAACGATTTAGCCGGCCGCCAGGAAGACCTCGACGGCCGCGCCGAAGGCCTCCGGCTGCTCAACGTTGGAGATGTGAGCCGCCTCGAGTTCGACGGCGATCGCCCCGGGGATCGACTGCTCGATCAGGCGGCCTGCCTGCGGCGTCGTTGCCGGGTCATTGCTGCCGATGAGCACCAGCGTCGGGCGGCGCACCGCACCGAGCGTTGCGCGCTGGTCCATGTCGCGGATCGCCGCGCAGCAGCCGGCATAGCCTTCGAGCGAGGTGCGGCGAATCATCGCTCGCATCCGGTCGATGGCCGCCGGCGCGCGCGCGTGGAAGGCGGCCGGGAACCAGCGCTGCAGCGTCGGCTCGACGGTCGCTTCCACGCCGCCGGCGCGGGCCAATGCGATGCGACCCTCCCACAACGCGAGCGGACCCATGTGCGCCGCCGTGTTGGCCAGCACGGCGCGGTCGATGCGCTCTCCGGCATGGCTCAGCAGCCACATGCCGACCATGCCGCCCATCGACAGGCCGCAGAAATGCGCTTTGCCGATACCGAGGTGATCGAGCACGGCCAGCGCGTCGCCGGCCAGCCGTGCCATGGAATAGGGCCCGGGGTCCGCGCTGCTCGCTCCGTGGCCGCGAGCGTCGTAGCGGACGACGCGCCAGCGCCGCGACCAGCGCGGCAGCTGCTCGTCCCACATCGACAGGTCCGAGCTCAGCGAATTCGACAGCAGCAGCGTCGGCCCATTGGCGAGGCCGTCGACGCGAACCGCGAGCTCGGCGCCAGGAACAGAAACGGTCGTCATCGGTCCCCCTTCAACACAGTGAGCGGCAGGGTACGCCGCGCTTCAACGGGCCCGCTTCGGGCCCTCCCGTAGTATCGACGCGCCTTCTTCAGCCGACCGCTGCCCCATGACCTCGACCCTCATCCTTCACAACGCCCTTCTGTTCGACAGCGCCAGCGGCACGCTCCGCGCCGGAGCCACGGTGACGGTCGACGGCGATCGCATCAGCGCCGTCGGCGACGGCGCGCCACCCGCAGGCGCGCGCGCCTTCGATCTCGGCGGGCGCACGCTGCTGCCGGGGCTGATCGATGCGCACGTCCACACGACCGCGACGATGCCCGATTTCTTCCGGCTCTCGCTGCAGCCGCAGTCGCTGGTCGCGGCGCAGTCGAAGGACATTCTCGAAGCCATGCTGATGCGAGGCTTCACGACGGTTCGCGACGCCGGGGGCGCCGATTCGGGCCTGGTGCAAGCCGTCGAGCGCGGCCACTTCATCGGACCGCGCATGTTCATCGCCGGACGTGCCATCACCCAGACGGGCGGCCATGGCGATGTGAGGCCGGCGCACTTCCAGGGCCGCTTCGGCATGGGCTGCATCTCCTGCGGCTCGGCCGGCCTGCTCGGCAGCATCGCCGATGGCGTCGGTGAAGTCCGGCGTGCAGTGCGCGAGGAGCTACGCAATGGCGCGCACCAGATCAAGGTGATGGCCGGCGGCGGTGTCGCCTCGCCGAGCGATCCGCTGGACGGCACGCAATACTCGATCGAGGAGATGACCGCGATCGTCGAGGAAGCGCGCGCCGCGCGTACCTACGTGATGGCCCATGCGTACACGCCGGAGTCGATCGGCCGGGCCATCCGCTGCGGCGTGCGGACGATCGAACACGGCAACCTGCTCGATGCGGAGACCGCGACCTTGATGGCGGAACACCACGCGTTCTTGGTGCCCACGCTGGCGACCTACGACGCCCTGCAGCGCAACGCCGCCCGGCTGGGCTGGAGCGACGAGATGATCGCCAAGCTCGAGTTGGTGCGAGGTCAGGGCCTCGACGCGATCCGCCTAGCGCGCGCCGCCGGCGTGCGCATCGGTTACGGCACCGATCTGCTCGGCGAGATGCACGCCGACCAGTCGAACGAGTTCACCTTGCGCGCGCCGGCGATGCCGGCCGCCGAGATCCTGCGCAGCGCGACGGCGGTCAACGCCGAACTGCTCGGCAAGACCGGCCAGCTCGGCGTGATCGCGCCCGGCGCACTGGCAGATCTCGTGGTCGTCGACGGCGACCCGCTGCAGGATCTGACGCTGCTGCAGCATCAGGGGCGGCATCTCCCCTTGATCATCAAGGCAGGTAAGATCTTCAAGGACACGCTCGGTCTGCGCGCGGCCTGACGCCTGTTACTTTCCCTATCGGAGATCGCATGTCAGCACCCCTCACGCGTCGCGATGCGATGCTCGCCGGCGCCAGCCTGCTGGCCGCCATTGCCCCTGCCGCAGGGCGCCTTCGCCCAGGCCGGAGTGCCGTTCCGGATCGGGTCGCTCTGCCCGATCACGGGCGCCGGCAGTCCCTA
>JAYTYH010000667.1:0-5201 GCA_043742485.1 Rhizobacter sp. | reverse complement strand
GCGGAGGCGGCGTCGCTCATGACGGCACCAGCAACGCGTGAGCGTCGATCAAAGATGCGGGGTCGAACACTGCCGCGGAGACCGCCTCGGAGACGTTGCGCTTGACCATGCCGGCGAGCACCTTGCCCGGTCCGCACTCGAAGATATGCGTGATGCCGCGACCGTGGATCGTGCGCACCGTCTCGGCCCAGCGAACGGCGCCGAAGGCCTGCCGATACAGCGCGTCACGAATCGCCGAAGGCTCGGTTTCGCTGGCGACGTCGATGTTGTCGACGACCGGGATGAAAGGCGCATCGATCGCCGTCGTCGTCAGCCGTTCGCGAAGCCGATCGGCGGCCGGCTTCATCAGCGCCGAGTGGAACGGAGCCGACACCGCGAGCAGAAGGGCGCGCTTTGCACCGGCCGCCTTCAAGATCTCGCAAGCCTTGTCGACACCGGCCCGCGTGCCGGAAATGACGGTCTGCTTCGGGTCGTTGAAATTTGCGGCCTGCACCACTTCGCCGCTCTGCTCGGCGGCCTGCAGGCAGCCGGCCACGACAGCGTCGGCGTCGAGACCGAGGATGGCGGCCATCGCCCCAGCGCCGACCGGCACCGCTTCTTGCATGGCCTGGGCCCGAAAGCGCACCAGCGGCAAGGCGTCGGCCAGGCTCAGCGAGCCGGCGACGACGAGCGCGGTGTATTCGCCGAGCGAATGGCCGGCCACGACCTGCGGTGCCACCTTGGTTTCGGCGAGCCAGGCGCGGTAGCAGGCGACGCCGGCCGTCAGCATCACCGGCTGCGTGTTTGTTGTCAGGTCGAGCGCACCTTTCGGACCCTCACGAATGAGGCGGGCGATGTCTTCGCCGAGCGCGGCCGAAGCCTCGTCCAGAGTCTCGCGCACGGCCGGGTGGTCGCCCCAAGCGTTGAGCATGCCGACGGACTGCGAGCCTTGACCGGGGAACACGAAGGCGAAGGGTTGCATGCGCGGGCGTTCAGGCCGGGTTGTCAGAAATCGAGCAGGGCCGCGCCCCAGGTGAAGCCGCCACCCACGCCCTCGAGCATCACCGTGTCGCCGCGCTTGATGGTGCCGGAGCGCACGGCTTCGTCGAGCGCGAGCGGGATCGACGCGGCCGAGGTGTTGCCGTGGCGGTCGACGGTGGCGATCAGCTTTTCGGGCGCCAGCTTCAGCTTCTTCGCCGTGCTTTGCATGATCCGGATGTTGGCCTGGTGGGGCACCAGCCAGTCGATGTCGGCTTCGACACGGCCGGCCTTGACGAGCACCGAACGGGCCACGCTTTCGAGCACGCCCACGGCAAGTTTGAAGACCGCTGGCCCGTCCATCTTCAAGAGCGGATCACCGAGGACGCGACCGCCCGAGACGTGGCCGGGTACGCACAGGATGCCGACGTGGCGGCCGTCGGCGTGCAGCTCGGTGGCCAGGATGCCCGGTGCCTCGCTCGCCTCGAGCAGCACGGCACCGGCGCCGTCGCCGAAGAGCACGCAGGTGGTGCGATCGGTGAAATCGAGAATGCGGGAAAAGACCTCCGAGCCGACGATGAGGGCACGGGTCGCAGCGCCCGTCTTGATCATCGCATCGGCGATCGAGAGCGCGTAGACGAAACCCGAGCACACGGCCTGCACGTCGAATGCGGCACAGCCGTGAATGCCGAGCTTGTCCTGCAGGATGCAGGCCGCCGACGGGAAGACCATATCGGGCGTCGACGTCGCGACGATGATGAGATCGACGCTCGCCGGGTCGCAGTCGGCCGACTCGAGCGCACGATTCGAGGCCTCGAATGCGAGATCGCTGCAAGCGACATCGGGCGCGGCGAAGTGGCGAAAGCGAATGCCGGTGCGCTCGACGATCCAGTCGTCGGAGGTCTCGATGCCGGCTTGCGCAAGTCGTTCGGCGAGCTGCGCATTGCTGACACGGTCGGGTGGCAGATAGCTGCCGGTGCCCGCGATGCGTGAAAAACGCGGCACAGGCATCGCCGTCATGCGGTGTGAATGGCGGCGAAGGTGGACGGCCCTTCTTCGCTGAACCGGCTGGTCAGCGCCTCCTCCGGGCTCGGCATAGCTGCCAGCGTCGCAGTGATGCGCTGATGAACGCGCTCGAGCAGGCCGTGCCGCGCCGATTCGTAGGCGCGGTCCAGGGCGTGCTCGAACGCGAAGACGTCGGCCGAGCCATGGCTCTTGAAGACCAGGCCGCGCAAGCCCAGCAAGGCGGCGCCGTTGTAGCGGCGATGGTCGACCCTGGCCCTGAAGCGGTTCAGCACCGGCAGCGCCGCGACAGCCGCAAGTTGCGTCATGGCGTTGCGCTTGAACTCCTGCTTGATGAAGCTCGTTAGCATCGACGCGAGGCCCTCGGCTGTCTTCAGCATCACGTTGCCGACGAAGCCGTCGCAGACGACGATGTCGGTGGTGCCCTTGAAGATGTCGGTCGCTTCGACGTTGCCGTAGAAGTTCACGAGGCCGGTGGCCGCAGCGGCGCGCAACAGCTCGCCGGCGAGCCTGACGGCTTCACCGCCCTTGATCTCTTCTTCGCCGATGTTGAGCAGGCCGACCGTCGGCTCGTCCTTGCCAGAGGTGGTGGCGACGAGCGCGCTGCCCATGATCGCGAACTGCAGCAGATGCACGGCCGTGCAGTCGACGTTGGCGCCGAGGTCGAGCACCGTGGTGAAGCCGTCACGCTCGTTCGGCATCACCGAGGCGATCGCCGGCCGGTCGATGCCTTCGATCGTCTTGAGCACGTAGCGCGACACCGCCATCAGCGCGCCGGTGTTGCCGGCCGACACGCAAGCCTGGGCCGCCGAAGGCCGGTCGTCTTGCGGCTTGACCTGGCTGACGGCAACGCGCAGCGAGGAGTCCTTCTTTCGCCGCAGCGCCGTCTCGACCGAGTCGGTCATTTCGACGACCTCGGTGGCGACCACGCGCGAGCAACGCGGCCAGCCGACCGCGGCGCTCAATGCATCGGCTCGGCCAACGAGCACGAGCTCGGCATCGGGATGCGACTCGAGGAATGCGCGGCAGGCGGGCAGCGTGACCGAGGGGCCATGGTCGCCGCCCATGCAATCGACGGCGAGACGCGTGACGCGGGCAGAGGGGGCCGCCATGGGCGAGGACAAGGAAGCGACCGGCAGCGAAGCTGTTCAGCAGCCGGCATCGATAGCGACGCCGGACAGACGGCCTCTTCAGGCGTCGGCTTTGGTCTTCAGTACCTTGCGCCCACGGTAGAAACCAGTCGGGCTGATGTGATGGCGCAGATGCGATTCACCGGTGGTCGGCTCGATGGCCGTGCTCGGATCGTTGAGCGCGTAGTGGGCGCGGTGCATGCCGCGCTTCGAAGGCGACTTCTTGTTTTGTTGAACGGCCATTAAATTCTCCTGAAACCCGCTTCTTCGGCGCCGCGCCGGGCGGGCGGCGCGACCGTGGCCGGCACGGGCCGATCGGTCGCGGAAAAGCCGGGCATTGTAGCAGCGGCCGGCGTCGCGGCTGGCTGCGCTCGGTGTTGCCGCCGTCGTGACTCAGTCGGTCCGATTCCCGCCCTTGAGTGCCGCCAGGGCCGCGAACGGATGCTCACGCACAGCTTCGGCCGGCAGTTCCGGGTCTGCGCCCTGCGGCAAGGGCTCGGCGCAGACCTCGTGTCGCGGCACCACGGGCAAGGCCAGCAGCATCTCGTCTTCCAGCAGTGCGTGCAGATCGAGCGCTGGCGTGATGGCGAGCACGTCGTCTTCGCTGTCGACGTCGAGCGCGGCAGCGGCGTCTTCACCGTCGACGAAGAAAATGCGGCGCTCGATGCGGATCGGAAAAGGCATCGGTTGCAGGCAACGCTGGCACTCCAGCGTGACTTCGGTGTCAGCGCTGATCCGCAGCGACGCCTGGACGCCGGCGCCGGGAAGCAATGCCCGCCCGCCGCGGATGTGCCAATGGAGACCCGGCAGCGCCTCGGCAGTCGGCAAGGTCGCCGTCGCGAGCCGGGCGAAGCCGGCGAGCGGCCAGTCGCCGGCGAGCTCGAGACTTGCCACGGCGGCGGCGGCGACGTCGAGGCGGCGTGGATCGGAAGTGCGCGAAGAAGCCATCGAACGAGTGTAGGCAAGCGTAGGCGAGCGCGACGCCAGGGCGCGCGATGGAAAATGTGGCATGGATTCACGACGACTTGTTCTCGCTTCCACGTCGCGCTACCGCCGCGAACTGCTCGCGCGGTTGCGCCTGCCCTTCGACGTCGTCGCGCCCGATGTCGACGAGGCCGCTCTGGCCGGAGAGGCGCCACGGGAGCTTGCACTCCGGCTGGCGCTGGCCAAGGCCGACGCCGTCGCTGCGCAGCACGGTGACGCTGTTGTCATCGGCTCGGACCAGGTTGCCGACCTCGATGGCGTGGCCATCGGCAAACCCGGCGACCACGAGCGCGCGACCGCACAGCTGCGCGCCATGCGCGGCCGGGTCGTCGTCTTCCACACCGCGGTCGCCGTCGTATGCCCGGCAACGTCGTTCCGGGCCGCCGAGCTGGCGTCGGTGACGGTGCGATTCCGCCAACTCGCCGATGCCGACATCGAACGCTATTTGCTTGCCGAGCAGCCCTACGACTGCGCCGGCAGCGCCAAGGCGGAGGCGCTCGGCATCGCGCTGCTCGAGTCGATCGAGTCCGACGACCCGACGACGTTGATCGGCCTGCCGCTGATCCGCACCTGCGCGCTGCTGCGCCGGGCCGGCATCGATCCTTTGGGCGAGGTCGCGAGCGCAAAAGGTGGCGCTTCATGAACGCCCGGAGAGGATCGATCTATCTGGTACCGAACACTCTCGACTTCGGCGCGCCTGGCGAGCCTGCCGACATTGGCGACTTGCTGCCGCTCGGCGTCTTGCGGATCGCCGCCCGGCTCGAGCACTGGGTCTGCGAGAACGCCAAGACAACGCGCGCGTTCCTGAAGCGCGTCGACTCGATTTGCCCTTTGGCGAGGGCCCTGCAGGAGATTTCGATCGTTGAGCTGCCGCGACCCGCCAAAGGCAAGGTGGTGCAGGCTGCGGAAAGCCTGGCGCCTCTGCTCGCGCCGACGCTCGCAGGCCACGACCTCGGCCTCGTCTCGGAAGCCGGCCTGCCGGCGCTCGCCGACCCCGGCGCACGTGTCGTCGAAGCCGCCCATGCCGCCGATCTGCGCGTCGTCGCCCTGCCCGGGGCCAGTTCGGTGGCCCTGGCCGTGGCGGCGAGCGGGCTGAACGGGCAAAGC
>JAYTYH010000666.1:0-3975 GCA_043742485.1 Rhizobacter sp. | reverse complement strand
CCCGAGGTGGCCGAGAACCCGGATGCACTTGTCGTCTACGGCGGCATCGGCAAGGCGGCGCGCGACTGGAACTGCTTCGAGGCCATCCTGGCGGCGCTGAAGAAGCTCGGCGAGGACGAGACGCTGCTGGTGCAGAGCGGCAAGCCGGTGGGCGTGTTCCGCACTACTGTCGACTCGCCGCGGGTGCTGATCGCGAACTCGAACCTGGTGCCGAAATGGGCGACGTGGGAGCACTTCCACGAGCTCGACCGCAAGGGCCTGATGATGTACGGCCAGATGACGGCCGGCTCGTGGATCTACATCGGCAGCCAGGGCATCGTGCAAGGCACCTACGAGACTTTCGTCGAGGCCGGTCGCCAGCACTACGGCGGTGATCTCGCCGGCCGCTGGATTCTTACCGCCGGCCTCGGTGGCATGGGCGGCGCGCAGCCGCTGGCCGCCACCTTCGCCGGTGCGGCGTCGTTGAACATCGAGTGCCAGCAGAGCCGCATCGACTTCCGCCTGCGCTCGAAGTACCTCGACGAACAGGCCGCCGACCTCGACGACGCGCTCGCCCGCATGGCGGCGCACGCGAAGGCCAGGCGCGCCGTCTCCGTCGGCCTGCTCGGCAACGCCGCCGAGCTGCTGCCCGAAATCCTGCGCCGCGTCCAGGCCGGCGCGCCGCGGCCCGACCTCGTCACCGACCAGACCTCGGCGCACGACCTCGTGCACGGCTATCTGCCGGCCGGCTGGACGCTGCCGCGGTGGAAGGCGGCGCAGGCCGAGCCGGCGCAGCACGCGGCGCTGCGCGACGCCGCCGCGAAGAGCTGCGCCGTGCAGGTGCAGGCGATGCTCGACTTCCAGAAGCTCGGCATCCCGGTCGTCGACTACGGCAACAACATCCGCCAGGTCGCCTTCGACGCAGGCGTGGCCGATGCCTTCGCCTTTCCCGGCTTCGTGCCGGCCTACATCCGGCCGCTGTTCTGCCGCGGCAAGGGGCCGTTCCGCTGGGTCGCGCTCTCGGGCGATCCGGAAGACATCGCGAAGACCGACGCCAAGATGAAGGAGCTCTTCCCGGCCGACGCCGGCCTGCACCGCTGGCTCGACATGGCCGCCGAACGCATCGCCTTCCAGGGCCTGCCGGCGCGGATCTGCTGGATCGGCCTCGGCGAGCGCGACCGCGCCGGCCTGGCCTTCAACGCGATGGTGAAGTCGGGCGAGTTGAAGGCGCCGATCGTGATCGGCCGCGACCACCTCGACGCCGGCTCGGTGGCGAGCCCGAACCGCGAGACCGAGAGCATGAAAGACGGCAGCGACGCCGTCTCCGACTGGCCGATACTGAACGCGCTGCTCGCCACCGCTGGCGGCGCGACGTGGGTGAGCCTGCACCACGGCGGCGGCGTCGGCATGGGCTACTCGCAGCACGCCGGCGTGGTCATCGTCTGCGACGGCACCGACGCCGCAGCAAAGCGCATCGAGCGCGTACTCTGGAATGACCCGGCCACCGGCGTGATGCGCCATGCCGACGCCGGCTACGAAGAAGCCCGGGCCTGCGCGCACGAGCAGAACCTCAACCTGCCGATGCTCGATGCTTGAGCTGCACCCCGGCGCTCTGACGCTCGAGCAGCTGCAGGCGATCCATGCCGGTGGCGAGCGGCTCGCGCTCGCCGAGGGCGCCCGCGCCGGCATCCGTGCCAGCGCCGCAGTCGTGCAGCGCGCTGCCGCCGGCGAGGCGGCGGTGTACGGCGTCAACACCGGCTTCGGCAAGCTCGCCAGCCAGCGCATCGACGCGCATCGGCTCGCCGCCTTGCAGACCAACCTGATCCGCTCGCACTCGGTCGGCGTCGGCACGCCATTGCAGCCCGAGGTGATGCGGCTGGTGCTGGCGCTGAAGGCGGCCAGCCTGGCGCGCGGCCACTCGGGCGTGCGCGAGGTCGTGATCGACACGCTGATCGCGGTGCAGAACGCCGGCCTCGTGCCCCATGTTCCTTCGCAAGGCTCGGTCGGCGCCTCGGGCGATCTGGCGCCGCTCGCCCACCTCACGCTCGCGCTCATCGGCGAGGGCGAGTTCGGGCGCGACGGCGTGCGCCTGCCTGCGGCCGAAGCATTGCGCGACGCCGGCCTCGTGCCGCTCGTGCTGCAGGCCAAGGAGGGCCTCGCCCTCATCAACGGCACCCAGGTCTCGACGGCGCTGGCGCTGCACGCGCTGTTCTCGTTCGAGCCGGTGCTCGAAGCCGCGCTCGTGATCGGCGCGATGACAGTCGACGCGGCGCGTGGCAGCGACGGCCCGTTCGATCCGCGGATCCACGCGCTCCGCGGCCAGCCCGGCCAGATCGACGTCGCGCGCTACTACCGGGCCCTGCTCGCCGGCAGCGAGATCCGCCGCTCGCACCTCGATGGCGACGACCGCGTGCAGGACCCGTACAGCCTGCGCTGCCAGCCGCAGGTGGTAGGCGCCTGCCTCGATTCGCTGCGCCATGCGGCGCTGGTGCTGATGCGCGAAGCGAACGCCGTGACCGACAACCCGCTGGTCTTCGCGGGCGGCACCAGCGAGGCCGACGACGCCATCGTTTCCGGCGGCAACTTCCACGCCGAGCCCGTGGCGCTCGCCGCCGACGCCATGGCCCTCGCGATCGCCGAGGTCGGGGCCATCGCCGAGCGGCGCATCGCCATGCTGATCGACTCGGCGGTGTCGCGGCTGCCGCCGTTCCTCTCGGCCGAGCCGGGGCTCAACAGCGGCTTCATGATCGCCCACGTCACGGCGGCGTCGCTGGCGAGCGAGAACAAGTCGCTCGCGCACCCGGCCAGCGTCGACAGCCTGCCGACCAGCGCCAACCAGGAAGACCACGTGTCGATGGCCACCTTCGCGGCGCGCCGGCTGCAGCCGATGATCGCCAACACCGCGCACATCCTCGGCATCGAATTGCTCGCCTCGGCGCAAGGCATCGAGTTCCTGCGGCCGCTGAAAAGTTCGGCGCCGATCGAGGCGGCGCACGCCCGGCTGCGGCTACAGTGCCCGGCCATGCCCACCGATCGCTACCTCGCGCCCGACATCGAGCACGCCACCGCACTCGTGCGCGACGGCTCTCTGGCGCGCGTCTTGCGAACCCTGCCCGGCCTGCCGATGCTCTGGCAACCGGCCTGATCCCGGCCCCTCCCGCTCCCAAGGAAATCGCATGAACAAGCAGCTCGTTGCCATCGCCACCACCGCGCTCGTCGCCGCGCTCGCCGCCCCGGTCGTGCAGGCCCAGGAAACCAAGGTCGCCATCGCCATCTCGGGTTGGACCGGCTTCGCGCCGCTCACGCTGGCCAAGGAGGCGGGCCTGTTCAAGAAGCACGGCCTCGACGTCACCATCAAGAAGATCCCGCAGAAAGACCGCCATCTCGCCATCGCCTCGGGCGACGTGCAATGCGCCGCCACCACCGTCGAGACCTGGATCGGCTGGAACGCCGCCGGTGTCGCGACGACGCAGATCTTCCAGCTCGACAAGAGCTATGGCGCCGACGGCATGGTCGTCAAGCCCGGCATCGCCAGGATCACCGACCTGAAGGGCAAGACCGTGGCCGCCAGCCCGCCCGGCACCTCGCCGTACTTCGCGCTCGCCTGGATGCTCAAGAAGAACGGCATGTCGGTGAAGGACGTGAAGGTCGTCAACCTGGAACCGCAAGCCGCCGCCAACGCCATCATCGCCGGCACCGACGGCGTCGACGCGGGCATGACCTACGAGCCCTACCTGTCGGCGGTGCGTGCCAAGCCCGAGGCCGGCAAGATCATCGCCACCACGCTCGACTACCCGATGGTGA
This sequence comes from Rhizobacter sp., assembly GCA_043742485.1. GTDB lineage: Bacteria > Pseudomonadota > Gammaproteobacteria > Burkholderiales > Burkholderiaceae_C > Schlegelella_A. The sequence continues at coordinate 192 of JAYTYH010000666.1, read as the reverse complement.
TGGACACCTTCGGCTGCACGCCCAAGTTCCTGGCCGAGAACCCGAAGGCCGCCAAGGGCCTGGCCGACGCCTACTTCGACGCCGTCGACATGGTCAAGGCCGAGCCGAAGAAGAGCTTCGAGATCATGGGCGCCGACGTGAAGCAGACCGGTGAAGCCTTCGAGGCCAGCCAGAAGTACCTGCGCTGGCAGG
>JAYTYH010000665.1:0-2178 GCA_043742485.1 Rhizobacter sp. | reverse complement strand
AAGCGACCCGCTGCCGCCACCACGACCGAACGAGTTCCAGCGCTTCGTCGAAGGCGCTACCGGCCGGCTGCTGCCGATCTTCGGGGCCCGCTTCTTCGCCGACGCCGCCGACACGTTTCAGTCGCTCGACAACGTGCCGGTCTCGGCCGACTACACGCTCGGCCCCGGCGACGAGATCATCACCCGCGCCTGGGGCGCCATCGACGTCGACTACCGCGCCACGGTCGACCGCAACGGCATGCTCAACTTGCCGAAGGTCGGCAGCTTCAACGTGGCCGGCGTCAAGGCCGCCGACCTCGAGAAAAATCTGCGCGCCCAGATCGGCCGGCTCTATACGAATTTCGACCTGAGCGTCTCGCTCGGCCAGCTGCGGGGCCTGCGCGTGTTCGTGGTCGGCCCGGCACAACGGCCCGGCGTGATCACTCTTTCGAGCCAGTCGACGCTGCTCTCGGCAGTGGTCGCCGCCGGCGGCCCGGCGCCGAACGGCTCGATGAGGAAGGTCCTGCTGCGTCGCGACGGCAAGGTCATTTCCGAGCTCGACGTCTACGAGTTCCTGGTTCAGGGCGACAAGTCCAGAGACGTCCAGCTCGCCGCCGGCGACGTCGTCGTGTTCCAGCCGGCCGGTCCGCGCGTCGCCATCACCGGCACGATCGACACGCCGGCGATCTACGAGCTCAAATCGGCGCAGGAAAAGCTGAGCGACGTGCTGCGCTACGCCGGCGGAGCGCCGGTGCTCGCCAACCCGAACCGCGTCCAGCTCGAGCGCATCGATGCCGGCCAGCCGCTGGCCGCCCGCTTCGTCGAGACCTTCCGCCTCGACGCCGCCGGCCAGCAAAAGACACTCCGCGATGGCGACGTGCTGACGCTGCTCGCCATCTCGCCGCAGTTCGCCAACGCGGTGACATTGAAGGGCCACGTCGCCCAGCCGCTGCGCTATCCGTTCACGCCCGGCATGCGCGTGCGCGACCTGATCCCCGACCGCGATGCCCTCATCACGCCCGACTTCTATCGGCGCAAAAACCTGCTCGTGCAGATGCTCGACGAGGACGAAGACCGCGGGCGCCCCAGCGGCGGCAACGGCAATGGCAGTGGCAACGCCAACGGCAACGGCAATGCGGCCGCGAACGGCGACGCGGGCCGCACGTTGGCGGGTGCCATCGATCGCGGCGGCGCGCCTCGTCTCAACGCCGACGGCACCACGACGACGACCCGCCTGTCGCGCGCGGAACGCGAATCGCGCGACGAAGACCGCGCTGTCGTCGCCCGCTCCCGGCGCACGCCGGCCGCCCTGTTCGACGATCTCAACTGGGAATACGCCACCATCGAGCGGCTCAACCCCGACCTCACGACGCAGGTCATCGCCTTCAGCCTCGGCAAGGCCGTGCTGCAGGGCGACGAGGCCAGCAACGTCGCGCTCGCGGCTGGCGACGTTGTCACCGTCTACAGCCAGAAGGACGTCCGCGTGCCGGTGGCGCGGCAGACCCGGCTGGTCGCACTCGAAGGCGAGGTCAACGCGCCCGGCATCTATCAGCTCCAGGCCGGCGAAACACTGCGCACGCTGATCGGCCGCGCTGGCGGCTTCACGCCGCAGGCGTACGTGTACGGCCTCGAATTCAGCCGCGAAGAAACCAGGGCACGGCAGCGCGAGAACCTGGCCGCCGCGGTCAACCGTCTGCAGACGCTTTCGGCGGTGCAGACGGCTCGTGACGCCGCCAACCGCCGCGACGACATCGGCGCGCAATCCACGGCGGCCGTCAGCAACGCGGCGACGCAGGCGCAGCTGGCGCGGCTGTCGCGCATCGAACCGAACGGCCGCATCGCCCTCGAGCTGACGCCGGAAGCCGTCAGCTCCGAAGCACTGCCCGATCTGCTGCTCGAGAACGGCGACCGCATCAGCGTGCCGCCGCGGCCGGGCTTCGTCACCGTCGCCGGTGCCGTCGTCAACAGCAACGCCTTCGTCTGGAAGCCGGGCCGCACCGCCGGCGACTATCTCCGCCTGGCCGGCGCCGACGAAGCCGCCGACACCTCGAACATGTTCATCCTGCGCGCCGACGGCACCGTCAACAGCGCCGGCGACCGGCGCGGCTTCTTCGGCCGCGGCGGCCTCGAAGCGCAGGTGCTGCAGCCCGGCGATGCGCTCATCGTCCCGAACCAGCTCGACTTCGAGACCTGGGGCCG
>JAYTYH010000664.1:0-9267 GCA_043742485.1 Rhizobacter sp. | reverse complement strand
TCGATCAAATACGAGGAGGTCTACCTCCATGCCTACGAAACCGTGAGCGCCGCCCGCGAAGGCATCGGCCGCTACATCAACTTCTACAACACCCCCCGGCCGCACTCGAGCCATCAGGCTCGAACTCCGGACGTGGTGTACTTCGCATCGCTGCATCAGCCTTCGGCCGACGCAGCCTGACCCCGCAGGGTCCACTTAGAAACCTTCGAGATCTGTTCAGATCAACGGGGCCAGCTCTCCGAATGCATGCTGGGTCACCATTTGCAACTCTACTTGGTCAGAACACAGAGCGCGCCGTTCTAACTATTGAAAGGCGCAACTAAGTTATTAAAGTCGTAATACAACAATAGATTCGTTAATAGCAAAATTGCTCTTCGATCCCACGGTCCTCCACGAAAGCTCGCTGAGCGGTGAGTCACCTTCGGCTGCGAAGGCTGCTTGGCGATTGATAGTCAATCGGCGCTGGCGCCTGAATCCTTCGCGACCTTGGTCCACTTCGCGGTCTCTGATTTGATAAAGCCGGCCAGTTGCTCCGGAGTCATGTCGCCCCCGGACACGCCCTGCTCATTGAAGCGCTTCTGCACGTCCGGCAGCTTGACGATCTTCAGCAGTTCAGCGTTCAGGCGTTGTTCGATCGCGGGCGGCGAGCCGTGCGGCACCATGATCGCGAACCAGGTCGTGACGTCGAAGCCCTTGATGCCGGCTTCGTCGAGCGTCGGGACGCCCGGATACGCACTCGAGCGCTTGGGCGTGGTCACGGCAAGCGCCCGGACCTTGCCGCCGCGAACCTGCGGCACGGCTGACGGGCTCGTCTCGATCGCCATCTGGATCTGGCCGCCGATGAGGTCGACCATCATCGGTGCGCCGCCCTTGTAGGGGATGTGCACGATGTCGGTACCCGTCATCGATCTGAACATCTCGCCCGACAGGTGCTCGGTGCTGCCGACGCCGGCCGAGCCGTAACTCACGGCATGGGGATGCGCCTTGATGTAGGCGACGAGTTCGGCGACGGTCTTGACGGGGATCGACGGGTTCACGAGCAACACGTTGGGTGTGTATGCGACCATCGCGACCGGGTCGAAATCCTTCGTGAAATCGTAGGGCAGCGACTTGTAGAGGCCGGGTGCCATCGTGTGGGCGACCGTCGCCATGAACAGCGTGTAGCCATCGGCGGGTGATTTCGCCACCAAGCCTGCACCGAGGTTGCCGCCGGCGCCTGGCCGGTTGTCGACCACGACGGTTTGCCCTAGCGAGAGAGCGAGCTTTTCCGCCACGGCGCGCGCGAGGATGTCGGTCGTGCCGCCTGGCGCGAAGGGCACGACAAGCGTGATGGGCTTGGCCGGCCACGGATCGTCGGCGTATGCGGCCGATGCAGCCGCGAGCCCTAAGGCCACGGCCGCCAACGCGCGCGTGGCGTGCAGGCGAATCGATGCGAGTTTCATATCCGTCTCCAACCTTTCTTGCGCGGCCGATCAGTCGCTACCGAGCTTGAGCCTGTCAGGCAATCGCTTCTCGATCGACCACTTGAGCAGCGCCGCGCTTCTGAAGATGCCGTGGGCGAACTTGCCGTAGGGCAAGGTCGCGAAGAGCGCCATCACGACGCCGAGATGCACGGCCAAGAGAATAGGCATGGTGCCGCTGTCGCGCCAGGCGAGCAACCCGATGCCGGTGATGCTCACGAGCAGGAGCAGCGCGATGAACCCGCGGTCCATCGGGCGCTGCGCGACGTCGCCAGCGGCCGGGTCGCGCTGGACGTTCAGCCACAGGAGGCCTGCCGGCCCGACGATCAGTCCGATGCCGCCGAACGTGCCGAGAACCACGGGCAGGCTTGTCAGCGCATAGGGCGCGTGCAGACCAAGCAGGTAGTGGTAGAGCGTCGCCACGCAGGTCGACGCGAAGCAGAGCATGAAGCCGTAGAACGTGAGGTGATGGAAACGCCGGCGAGCGAGCGTGAAGGCATCGTCCGCTTCGTTGCAGCCATCGCCATGACCGCCGCCGAGATAGCGCAGGGCGAGCACGTTCTTCGTCGCTTCGGCGGTCGCGACGGCGGTGATCTCACCGGGGCTCACGTCGCGCCAGAACCGCGTCACGCCGATGCCGAGCGCCACCACCGCAAAAGCGAACACGGCGCCGAACATCGAGGCCATCAGGTTGTGCGGGAACACCGCATAGAAGTTGCCAGCCAGAGGCTCGCGAACCAGCGACCCCGTCGTGAGAACGGCCAGCAGCAGGAGCAGCGCGAGCCCGGCTGCGAGCGCAACCGCGAGCGTCGTTCCGTTGCGCTTGTAAAGGCCGCCGAACGCCGCCGGCCACGCATATTCGACGTACGTTTCGCGCCGAACCATGGCCATCGCCTTCGGCACGTTCACTGCGAACTCGTGCGGAGGCGCGTACTGGCAAGCGTGATAGCAGGCGCCGCAGTTGTGGCACAGGTTCGCGAGGTAGTTGACATCGGCCTTCACGAAATCGAGCCGGCGTGTCATCGCGGGAAAGACGGCACAGAAGCCCTCGCAGTAACGGCAGGCATTGCAGATCTCCATCTGCCGCGCGACTTCGCCTTCGGCCGGCGACAACAGCATCATGATCGGCTCACGCGGCGACATGTTCTGCTCCTCGCGCGAATGTGCCTGCGGCGCTTGCACCTAGCGCGACGCGTACGGCCTGTGTGCCCGCGATGCGCCCGAAGGCCGTACCGATCGCCATGCCGACGCCCGCTGTGTAACCCTTGCCCAACACGTTGCCGGCCATCGTTTCGCCGGCGGCGAAGAGATTCGGGCTCGCCGCGCCATTGAAGAACACGGCCGATGTTTCGTCGGTCTTCACACCCAGGTAGGTGAACGTGACGCCAGGTCTTACGGCATACGAGTAATAGGGAGGCGTGTCGATCGGCCTTGCCCAGTGCGTCTTCGCGGGGGCGAGCCCATCGGTGCAGCAGTCGTCGAAAATGGTGTGATCGAAGGTGCCTGGGCGGCACGCGACGTTGAAGGCCGCGACAGTTCGCTCGAACACTGCGGCGTCGAGGCCGGTCGCGGTGGCAAGTTCTGCCAGCGTGTCGGCTCGAACGCCGGGAAACACCGGCGGCATGAAACGGCCGACCGACTTGGCGTCGATGATCGAATAGGCGATCTGTTGCGGCTGCTGCGCCACCAGGCGACCCCAGATGGCGTAACGCTTCGGCCAGAAATCCTCGCCTTCATCGTAGAAGCGCTCGGCCTTTGCGTTGACGACGATGCCGAGCGAGACGCAATCGATGCGGGTGCAGATGCCGCCGTCGTAGAGCGGAGCGCGCGCGTCGATCGCCACCATGTGCGCTTGCAAAGGATCGCTGATCATGTCGGCGCCCTGATCCATCAGGTACTTGATCAGCACGCCCATGTTGAAGCGCGTGCCGCGGATCAGGAAGTTGTCGGCGACCCATGCGCCGTCGACCTGGCCCCACGCTTCGCGCAACCATTCGCGGTTCGACTCGAAGCCGCCGCTGGCCACCACACAGGCCTTCGCCTCGAAGCGACGATCGCCACTGTACGCAGCGATGAACTTGCCGCCCTTCAGTTCGAGGCTATCGACGGGCGTGTCGTATCGAACCTGCACGCCGAGGTGTTCTGCGCTGCGGTAATACGCATTGACAAGCGCCTTGCCGCCGCCCATGAAGAAGGCATTGGTGCGCGCCACGTGCAGGGTGCCGGACAGCGGCGGCTGGAACCGCACGCCGTGCTTCACCATCCACGGCCGACAGGTCGAGGAGGCGCGGATCGCGATGCGTGCCAGGTGCTCGTTAGTCAAGCCGCCGGTGACCTGCAGCAGATCCTGCCAATACTCTTCTTCAGTGTAGGCATCGACGAGAACGTCCTGCGGCGCGTCGTGCATGCAGCGGATGTTGCGCGTGTGCGGCGAATTGCCGCCGCGCCATTCGCGCGGCGACGACTCGAGCATCTGCACGCTTGCGCCGGCCTCACGCGCCATCAAAGCAGCGCAGAGCGCCGCGTTGCCACCGCCGATCACCAGGACATCGACCATCTGACTCTGCTCGTTCAAGTTGACCCGCGACTGTATGCAGCGCCCGCCGACGCCGCCACCGGGCAAACGGCAACAGGGCTTCAGGAATCGTGAACGGGCGAGTGCAGACGCGCTCCCATCCATCGGCTGCCAAGCACGAGGGACCGGGCCACGCTCGAGAGCGTCACGCGCGCGGCCAAGCCGGCGGGCGACAGCTCATCGTCGGACAAGCTCGCGAGGAGATTCGGTCGGTGCGCATCGGGATCGGTCAGCTCGACAGATCGCAGCGGCTCGCCCCAAGGCCGCGCGAGCGCTGCGCCCGGCTGCAGCGTGGCGCCGAGCCCGGCTCGCACGGCATCCATCAACAGCGCTAGACCGTCGATCTCGGCGGCCACGCGTGGCTCGGCGCCGCTGCGCGCGAAAGTCGCGTTGACGAGCGCGCGCAGGCCGTGCGTGCCGGTCGGCAGCACCATCGGCAGGTCGAGCATTTCGGCGAGGGTCGCGCGGTCGCCCGGAGGCATCCCGGGCAGGTCGGCGCGGCCGATGACGAAAAGACGTTCGTCGAGCAGCGGAATGACGCTCCAGCTGCGTGCCGCGTCGCTCTGGAACACGACCGCGAGATCGAGTTGGCGCGCATCGAGCATCGCGGCCAGGTGCCCGGAAAGCGCCTCGACCAGATGAACCCGCACCTCGGGGTAACGCTCGCGCATCGCCAGCAGCATCGGCACGCCGAGCATCGCCGCGGTGCTCGGCGCGAGGCCGACGCTCACGTGGCCCGAAAGCCGCGCCTGTTTTGCAGCCTGCACCGCGCCTTCGGCATGACGCAGCGTGAGCTGCGCCTGCCGGAGGAAGGCGAGGCCGGCGGCGGTCGGCACCACGCCGGTCGTGATTCGTTGCAGCAGCCGCGTCGACAGTTCGCTTTCCAGCCGGCTGATCTGCTGGCTGAGCGCGGACGTGACCACGCCGAGGTCGAGCGCGGCCTTTCCCATGCTGCCGAGTTCGACGGTGCGGACGAAATACCTCAACTGACGCAGTTCCATCGTCTCTCCCTTCGGTTCAGGCCGCGCTGCGCTCGCGGTTTAGCCCAATGGCTGGTGAGAACCGTCGGGACTACCATCATTTGCAAAGCAATCGAGAAACACCGATGGACATGCGGCAGTTGAGGTATTTCGTGCAGATCGTCGAGAGCGGCAGCCTCGCGAAGGCGTCGCGTCAGGTCTTCATCGCGCAACCGGCCCTGAGCCAGCAGATGACTCGCCTCGAAAAGGAAGTCGGCAAGCCGCTGTTCGTGCGGTCGTCGAAAGGCGTGACGCCGACCGAGAACGGCGAGGCGCTCTATCACCACGCGAAGTTCATACTTCGGCAGCTCGACCAAGCCGTGTCGGTCGCGCGCCAGGAGCACGCGACGATCAGTGGCCGCGTCGCGCTCGGCCTCGCGCCGACAACGGTTTGCGCGATGGGGCTGCCGCTGATGAAGCATCTGCGTGCGAAGTATCCGGGCATCGTGCTGAACGTGATCGAGGGGTTGTCCGGCCACCTCGAGCACATGACCCGTGTGGGCCAGCTCGATCTGGCGGTCCTGTTCAGCCAGACGGCGGCTTCGGAACTCAGTTGTGAGCCGCTGCTCGAAGAAGAACTCTTCGTGATCTTGCCGATCGAAAGCAAGCTGGTGCCGCGCCACAAGCTCGAGCTCACCTTGCAGGAGGTGCTGCAGCTTCCGTTGATCTTGCCGAGCCCCGGCCACGGGTTGCGAAGGCGCGTCTCGTTGGAATTCGAACGGGCCAACCTTGCCGTCGATGCGGTCGCGGAAATCGATTCCCTTCCGCTCCTCATGCAGTGCGTCGCCGAAGGCGTAGGCGCCACGATCAAGCCCATGGCCGCCGTGCATGCGCTCGGTGCGTCGCCGCGACGCTGGCGCTGCCTCCGCATCGCCAACGCGACGATGACGCGTCTGAACTACCTCTACGCGTTGCAACCTGAAAAACTGTCGCCTTGCGCATCGATCGTCCGGCACGAGGTTAAGGTGCTGGTGGGCGAGCTCGTGGGCAGCGGCGCTTGGCAGGGTGTGAAGCTGGCAACCCCGCCCGACACGCCAGCCCCGGCGCGGCATGACACGGCGCTCGCCGAAGCCGGCCTTTGACTTCAGGCATGCGTGCTCGCCGCTTCGGCCGTGCGGGCGGCTCCAGCAGCGAAACGACCCGCGCGCCGGCCTGACGAAAATGCCCACGCCAGGTGGTGGCCATGGCCCTTCAGCAACAAGCCGCCTTGCCCCGTCGACCCCGCAGCAAGCAGGCCGGAGATCGGCGCACCGGCCACATTGAGCACGCGATGCGACTCGTCGACGCGCAATCCACCCTCGGCGTGCACGAACACGGCGCGCACGGGGCCGAGCGCGATGAAGGGCGCGACCGAGAGGCCCGGCATGATTTTCGAACTGGCGATGCCGGCTTTCAATGAAGCCGCGTCCATCCCGAGCCGGGCCGCGAGTTCGTCGATCGACGGCGCTTCGGTGTAGACATCGGGTCGGTTGCGCCGGTAATCCTCGAGATAGGCGTAGGCGATTCCGGGTGCCGTCGAGATGAAGTTCGGCCACGCCGAATAACGCGTCGCGATGCGGCCGTCGATGACGATGTAGCCGATCGCGCCGGGCTGGTCGGGCAGGCGGAACGCAGGCTTGTCGGTCTCGTCGCCGAAGCGTTCGCCGCGCGTGTTGACGAGCAGCGCGCCGTCGTCGAAAAGGTTCGTCGACGGTGCCAGCGCAGTCGTCAGGAACTTCATCATGAACGGGCGCAGCAGCGCCTGCGGCATGTGGTCCATCGCCCAGGCCATGAAGACGGCGAGCGCACGCCACGGTGGCAGGCGGCGCACGAAATTCTCCTTCTCCGGCGCGATGAAGCGGATCTCCGGGCCGAGCGCTAGATCGCCATTGAGAATCTGCGCGCCGAGCTGTTCGGCCATGCGCTGGCCGTCGCCCGTGGCGGTCACGTTGACACCGCCGACCTTCGCCTCCTGCGGCCCCATGAAGCGCGCTTTCAGTTCCGGGCTGTTGGTGAAGTCGCCCGCCGCGAGAATCACCGCGCCGCGTGCGTCGATGCGCCGATCGGCGCCGTTCTGCGACACGATCACGCCGCGAACACGCGCGCCTTCAATCACCAGTCGCGCCACGTTCGCACTGGTCCGGATGTCGACGCCCGCACGCTTCGCGCGACGCCCGAGGTGATAGATGAACGACCTCGAATTCGGCAGCACGTTGTGCATGCGCGGCTGCCGGTGCGGCGGTTCCGGCATTGGCCCGTAGAAGCGAACGCCGCTGTCGAGCAGCCACTGGAAGGTCTCCGGCATCGCCTCGCACAGCACGCGGCGCAGGGCGTCGTTGTCACGCGCAGCGAGCGGCCCCGCGAAGCCGGGCATGTCGGCCCAATGATCGGCCGGGTTGTCGACGATGCCCATGGCGCGTTGATGCGGCGTCTGGGTGGCACTCACGGAGCCGATCGACCACGCGGTCGACCCGCCGAGCGCGGCGTTCTTCTCCAGCAGCACGACCCGTGCGCCGGCCTCGCGCGCCTCGATGGCAGCCGCCAGACCCGCGCCGCCGCCACCGACGACGATCACGTCGACCGTCTCGTCCGGAGGCACCTCCGGACGCGGCGCTGCCATGTCGAATCTTTCGGCTTTCATCGTCAGATCAGGCCCCCGTTGGGTTGCACGATCTGCCCCTGCACCCACGAGGCCTTGCCCGATGCGAGGAAGCAGATCACCTCGGCGATCTCCTGTGGCGTGCCGACGCGGTTGAGCGGGCTCATCGCCGCCGAACGCTGCTTGGCTTCGTCGTTCTTGCCGGCGCGGAAGAGGTCTGTGTCGACCGGGCCGGGCGCGACCGCGTTGACACGGACCTTGCGTGCCGACAGTTCTTTCGCCATCGACCGGACCATGCATTCGACCGCCGCCTTCGTCGCGCTGTAAGGCCCGAGACCCGGTGCGGCATGACGCACGAGCGACGTGCTGAGGGCGACGATCGCGCCGCCGTCTTCGACCCGCTGGGCCGCTTCGCGCAGGATGTTGAAGGCGCCGACGATGTTGACCTCGACGAGTTTGCGGAAGTCGTCAGTCTTGAACTGCGCCATCGGACCGGGCGGCACGTTGATGCCGGCGTTGGCGACGACGAGGTGCGGCGCACGGCCGAAATCCTTCGCTGCATCGGTGAAGACTTTCGCGACCGCATCGGCGTCGCTGATGTCGGCCGGGTAGCCGCGCACCACGGCGCCGAGCCGGCCTTCCTGTTCGCGCGCCTGCGCCGCGTTCGAGACATAGGTGAAGGCGACGTCGTAGCCGTCGCGCACCAGCGCATCGACGCTGGCGGCGCCGATGCCGCGGGAGCCACCGAAGACAATTGCGAGTGGGTTGCTGCTCATGGGGAATCCTTTTTCAGGTCACGGTTGCGGAAGGCTTCGCAGCCCGATCGGCGCGGGTCGCGTAGATCGTTGCGAGGATCCCGCGTTCGATGTCGTATTGCGGCTCGTAACCGAGCTCGACCCGCGCACGGGTGATGTCGAGTGCGCCCTTCACGGCGCTGCGGACGCGGCCGCCATGTGCGTACGCGCCGGCGCTGCCGAAAGTGATTCGCGATCCAGGCACGGCGCGCTCGACAATCGCGGCCACGTCGGCCACGGTCGGTGCCTCGCCGGTCGCGATGTGGTAGCTCTCGTAGCGATGCGTCGGCTGGTCGAGCGCGAGCAGAACACCCGCCACGGTGTCGGTGATGTAGACCTGGTCGACCGCCATGTCGCCGCCGCCTTCCACGTGCAGCGCCTCACCGCGCAAGGCCGCTTCAATGAAGGTGCGCGGCATGCGCGGCCGCGGCAGCCGCGGGCCGTAGACCCAGCAGGTGCGAACGTTGATGCATTCGAGGCCGTGGTCGCGCGAGTAGACGCGGCCATAGTGTTCGACGGCGAGCTTGGTGATGCCGTAGACGCTCACCGGCTTCTGCGGATGTTCCTCGTCGATCAGCGGCGAGAGGAAGTCGCCGTAGGTCTCTTCGGTACTCACGTGCACCACGCGCTTCACGCCCGACGCCCGCATCGCCTCGAACAGGTTGATCGAGCCCTCGACGTTGACGCGCAGCGCTTTGATCGGGATGTCCGCCGTCTGGATCACGCCGACGAGTGCGGCGGCGTGAATGACGGCGGCGGGCCGATGTTCGCGAAAGACGTCGAGCACCTGGTGCCACTCGCCGAGATCGGCGGCCACGGTGCGCAGCCTGTCATCGGCCTT
>JAYTYH010000663.1:0-5812 GCA_043742485.1 Rhizobacter sp. | reverse complement strand
ATGCGCGGCCAGTCGCCGGTTCACTGACCGGCCGACGGCGCGGTCAGCAGCTTGCGTAGCGGCGCCGGCAGGCCGAGAGCCAGCGCCTCACCGAGCTCGAACCATCGGCCCGACGGCCACCGCGCCGTGACCCCGTCGACAGCACGCTTCGCAGCACTGACCGGCAAGGTCCAGCGCACCGGATGGAGCCGCCAGTCGAGGTGCGTCAGCACATGGGTGAACGACGGCAGCGACACGGCCTCGCCCGGCCACGACGCCGCGAGCTCGGCGAGCGCTTCACTCGATTCGATCTCCGGCAGGCTCCAGAGGCCGGCCCAGACGCCCTGGCTTTCGCGTTGCACGAGCCAGACGCGGCCTTGCCAGCGCAGATCGAGCCACACGTTCTCGCGCCGGCCTCGCTTCAGGCGCCGCGACTTCACCGGGTAGAGCAGCTGCGTACCGGTCGCCGCCGCCCGGCATCGGTCGCGCACCGGGCACAACAGGCAGAGCGGCGCGCGCGGCAGGCAGACCGTGGCGCCGAGGTCCATGAGGCCTTGCGTGTAGGCCTCGATGTCGCGCTCGGGAAGCAGCGCCGTGGCGCCGTCCCAGAGCGCGCGTTCCGAACGGGCTTCGGCGAGATCGCCATCGAACGCCAGCACGCGCGCCAGCACCCGCCTGACGTTGCCGTCGAGGATGGCGACGCGTTCGCCGAAGCAGAAGGCGGCGATCGCCGCGGCCGTGGAGCGGCCGATGCCCGGCAGCGTTTCGAGCGCTGCGGCGCTGCCCGGGAACTCGCCGCCGTGATCGGCGACGACGGCCTGCGCGCAGCGGTGCAGGTTGCGGGCGCGGCCGTAGTAGCCGAGGCCGCTCCAGAGCGCGAGGACGTCATCGAGGCCGGCGGCGGCAAGCGCGCCCACGTCGGGGAACCGCGCCAGGAAGCGCGCGTAGTAGCCGCGCACCGCCGTGACCTGTGTCTGCTGCAGCATCACTTCGGACAGCCACACGCGGTACGGATCGCGCGTGTTCTGCCACGGCAACGTGCTGCGTCCGTGGCTCTTCTGCCAGGCCGCGACCCGGTCGGCGAAGGACGAGGTGCTCAGGCCTGGCGCTGCATCGCCGGCGCTTCGACGGGCACGGCGTCGTCGAAGAGCGGCAGGTCGAGCGCGACCATCGACGCGTCGGTCGCGAGCGGCGCCGCGAAGGCGTGTTCGCGCAGCGCCTCGGCGAGCTCGCCGGTGCGGGCCTGGAACTGCTGCAGGCGGCGATCCTGCATGTCGATCTCGGCCAGCCGCGACTCGAGTTCGCCAGCCGCCGTCTGGATCTTCTCGAGCGTCTCGCGGCGCCGCTTGAAGCCCTTGCGACGCTCGCGCAGTTGCGCATCGACCTGGGCCGAGACCGCTTTGTTCCAGAGCTCGAGCTCACTGCTGGCGTTCTCGAAGACGACGCGCAGCTTCGAAATCAGCATGCGCCTGAACTGCTCCATGAACTTCGGCTGCGCCAGCCGGAGGGCGAGCGTCAGGCCCAGGTACTGGACGTAGTTGCTCTCGATGAGCTGCAGCTCGCCGGTGAAACGGTCGAAGTCGAGCGGCTTTCCCAGCGCCAGGCCGAATCCGTATTCAGCGTTGAGGCGGGCGAACGAGGCGCCGAGCATCTCGCGGATCTCGCCCTGGCGGCGCTGCGCCGAGGCCAGCAGCGCGCGCAGCCGCCCGCAGAGCGCGATGAAGGCCTTGCGGGCGCCAAGGTTGAGGATCGACGAGCCCATCGACGCCTGCATGTCGGCGACCTCGTCGCGCAGGCGGTCCGACGACAGCTCGACCAGCATGTCTTTCAGCATGCGCGCGTGCACCGAGCGCATCGCCTGCAACAGCGTCGTGCAGTCCTCGAACTCCGTGGTCTCGGCGTCGACGCGCTTGAGCATGACGCGAACCTTGGTGTTGTTCTTGCCGCGCAGGCCGCGCAGCTCCATGGTCTGCTCGGCGAGCTGGCGTCGCGAGTCGCCGATGTGGCGGCCGACGTAGTTCTCGATCTGCTGCGCGCCCTCCTGCACGACCTGCTCGAGCACGTGGCGGCGCTGCGGCAGCAGCTGGGCGCCGAGCGCGGCCTCGAGCAGCGGCAGCCGGCTCTCGTTGAGGCCGACGGCGTCGCCCGAGACCCGTGCGGCGAGCGCCTGACGTGCCGAGAGCGGAAACACGCGGGCGATCGGCACGCCGAGGGTGCGCGCCGTCTCGCGCTGCTGCGTCGCGATCTGCTTGTCGACGGTCTCGAGCGTGTTGAGCGGGTCGACGAGCGAGTCGATCTTGTTCAGCACGACGAAGCGCGTCGGCGTGTGGGCGCCGAGATGGTCGCGCCAGATCGCCATGTCGGACTTGGTGACGCCGGTGTCGGCGCCGAGGATGAAGACGGTGGCGTGCGCCGTCGGCAGCAGGCTGAGCGTGAGTTCGGGCTCGGCGCCGATCGCGTTCAGGCCCGGCGTGTCGAGCACGACCAGGCCTTGCTTGAGGAGCGGATGCGGGTAGTTGATGAGGGCGTGGCGCCAGGCCGGCACCTCGACCTTGCCGGCGTCGTCGCGCGGCGGGTTGTCGTCGGGCGCGTCGTCGTCCCAGAAGCCGAGGTCGCGGGCCTGCTGCTCGGTGACCCATTCGGTGCGCGTCACTTCGAGCAGCGAATTCGCGAGCTGGTCGGCGTCGTGGATGTCGAGCTCGAGTCGGCGCCAGGCGCGCGGCTGCTTGCGCATCTCGCCGAGCGAAAGCCCTTCCAGTCGGGTCTCGATGGGCAGCAGCAGCAGCGATGCCGGCTCGTCGCCGCGCCAGCCGAGCTCGACCGGGCACATCGTCGTGCGTCCCGGCGTTGCCGGCAGGATGCGGCGGCCGGTGTCGGCGAAGAAGATGGCGTTGATGAGCTCGGACTTGCCGCGCGAAAACTCGGCGACGAAGGCGACGACGAGCTTCTCGCTGCCGAGGCGCTCCTTCATGGCGGCCAGTTGCTCAGCGGCGGCGCCGTGTGCAAGCTCGTGCTCGGCGAGAAACTTCGCCAGTGTGTCGAGGCGCTCGCCGAGAGCGGCTCGCCAGCCACCGAGGGCATCGAGACTGGAGGCGAATGAGGGCGTCATCTGTCGATCAGGGCCTTCACGTCATCGTAGCTCAGGGCATCGGCGCATCGAGCCGCGGAAACACTTCCTCACCATCGAGGTGCGGGCGTTTCGCACACCGGCGGCGCCGTTGCAGTCAGCGTCGCTGGCAGCCCGGGCAGAAGAAGGTGGCACGGGCGTTCTGGACGATGCGGCGGATGCTGCCGTCGCAACGCGGGCAGGGCTGGCCGGCGCGGCCGTAGACGCGGGCCTGCAACTGGAACAGGCCGGCGGCGCCGTGAGCGTCGCGAAAGTCGCGCAGTGTCGAACCACCGAGCTCGACGGCGCGGGCCAGCGTGCTGCGAACCGCCACAGCGAGCCGATCGGCACGCGGCCGGCTGATGCGGTCGCTGCGGGTGCGCGGGTCGATGGCGGCTTCGAACAGCGCCTCGCATGCATAGATGTTGCCGGCGCCGACGACGATCTCGCCGCCGAGCAACGCGGTCTTCACGGCGACGCGGCGGCGGCGCAGGGCGGCGTGAAGATGAGCACCGTCGAAGCGGTCGTCGAAGGGTTCGAGGCCGAGGCCGCCGAGCAGCTTGGCGGCGCTGCCGCTGTCGAGTGATGGCGACCAGACGACGGCACCGAAGCGGCGCGGGTCGGTGAGTCGCAAGGTGCCGCGTTCGGTGACGAGGTCGAAGTGGTCGTGGGCACCGGGCTCGCCGTGGCCGCTGCCGAAGGCGAGCGAGCCCGACATGCCGAGGTGCATCAGCAGGCCGCCGCGGTCGAGCGCGAGCCAGAGATACTTGCCGCGCCGCGTCACCGTGCCGACGGTCTGGCCGGCGAGCGCGCCGGGCTCGGTGCCGAGCGGCCAGCGCAACGGCTTGCCGAGCCGCACCGAGGTCACGCGGGCGCCGTGGATGCGCTCGGCGAAGCTCAGCCGTGTGACTTCGACTTCGGGCAGTTCAGGCATGTCTGCAAAGTTTTGTCACTGTGGCCCGGGTCGGCGGCGCTGCGATCGCCCGGTATGGCGAATGCCAGGGTCGACGTCGGCGGCCCTGCGGGGAATTATCGCGAGCGGCCGAGGTCGCATCGGTCCGTGCAGTCTTTCGCGATGGTCGAAGGCACGTGGCAGGCCACCGCACGACACTAGAATGTTTTCGCCAGAGGAGTTCATTCGATGCCGGTCCTTCGCGTTCCCTCCCGACCCGGCCGCATCACGGCCCTGGTACTTGCGCTCGGTGGCCTGTTCCTGGCCCATGGCGATGCCAGCGCTGCCGAGCCTGCCACGCCTGCCGAGGGCACGGTCGACAAGGCGATCGCCAAGCCGGAGGCCGACAAACCCCCGGTTGAAAACTCGAGGCTCGACGCGCCACTCTTCTTCGAGCTGCTCCTCGGCGAGCTCGAGCTCCGCGATGGCGACGCCGGCATGGCTTACCAGCGCCTGCTTGCCGCCGCGCGCCGCACGAACGACGAGCAGCTGTTCCGCCGCGCCACCGACATCGCGCTGCAGGCCCGCGCCGGCGATCAGGCACTTGCGGCGACGCTGGCCTGGCGCCAGGCGCTGCCCGAGTCGCAAGAGGCGCTGCGCTACCAGATCCAGCTGCTGGTGGCGTTGAATCGCGTCGCCGAAGTCGACGAGCCGCTGGGCTACCTGCTTCGCATGTCGCCCCGTCCGGCGCTGCCGGCCATGATCGACGCCGTGCCGCGATTCCTGGCTCGCAGCAGCGACCGCCAAGCCGTCGCCGTGGCCGTCGAGAAGGCGCTCTCGCCGTTCGCCGAGGCGCCGGAGACCCGCACCTCGGCGCTGGTCGCCATCGGCCGCGCCTGGCTCACCGCCGGCAACGCCACCAGGGCGTTCGAGTTCGACCGCCGGGCCGCCGCCGCCGATCCCGGCGCCGAAGGCCCGGCCCTGCTCGCGCTCGATCTCCTGCCGACGATGCCGGCCGCCGAGCCGATCGTCGTCGCACAACTCGCGGCCAAGCCCGGCAATGCCTCGGTGCGGTTGCTCTACGTGCGCTCGCTCGCCACGGCGCAACGCCTCGACGACGCCGCCGCCCAACTGGCGACGCTGACCCGAGCCGAGCCCGACCTGGCGCCGCCCTGGTTGACGCTCGGCGCGCTGCAGCTCGAGCTGCATCATCCAAAAGAGGCCAGCGCCGCCTTGCAGAACTACGTGCGCCTCGTCGAAGGCGGCGCACCGGTGACTCTCGGTCCGGCGCCGACGCTGGCCGCGGCCGCCGACGGTGACGATGACGACGAGGCGCCGTCGAGCTCGAGTGCTGCCCTGACGCAGGCCTGGTTGCTGCTGGCGCAGGCCTCCGAGCACCAGCAGGATTTCGCCGGAGCCGAGCGTTGGCTCGCCCGCATCGACAACCCGAAACGCATTCTCGAAGTGCAAGCGCGCCGAGCGTCGCTGCTGGCGCGCCAGGGCAAGCTCGCCGAGGCCCGCGAGCTGATTCGCCGCGTGCCCGAGCAGACCACCGGTGATGCCCGCGCCAAGCTCGTCGCCGAGGCTGGGCTGCTGCGTGACCGCAAGCTGTGGGCCGAAGCGAGCAAGGTGCTGGCGCAGGCCAACAAGGCTTTCCCCGACGATGTCGATCTGCTCTACGAACAGGCGATGACCGACGAGAAGCTCGACCGCGTCGACGAGATGGAGCGCCTGCTGCGCCGTGTCATCGCGATCAAGCCGGACCACCATCACGCCTACAACGCACTCGGCTACTCGCTCGCCGAACGCCGCATCCGCTTGCCGGAGGCGCGCAC
>JAYTYH010000662.1:0-3282 GCA_043742485.1 Rhizobacter sp. | reverse complement strand
AGCGCGGTTTCGGCCAGGGCTTCGTCGTAGCCGTTGTTGACCATCCAGGCACCGGTACCGCCGGCGGCGCGGTAGGTCCGCTCCAGCTCGGCGTAGTCGAACGGCCGGTCGGCGATCTCGCGCGGGCCGCCGGTGGCGCCTTCGATGACGTGCACGTAGGCCAGGCCCATCGGCGCGAGCGCACGAACGACGAGGTCGAACAGCGGCTGCGGGTCGACGTCGACGATGTCGTTGGCCGGCGTCACCGGCGAGAGCCGGATGCCGACGCGACCGCCGCCGACGGCATCGACGACGGCGCGGGTGACCTCGAGCAGCAGGCGGGCCCGGTTCTCGATCGAGCCACCGTAGCGGTCGGTGCGATGGTTGGCGCCGGTCTTGAGGAACTGGTCGAGCAGGTAGCCGTTGGCGGCGTGGATCTCGACGCCGTCGAAGCCGGCCTCGTTCACGGCAGCGGCAGCGGCGCGCCGGTAGTCGTCGACGATGCCGGGCAGCTCGTCTTCGCGCAGCGCCCGCGGCGCCGACGTCGGCACGAAGGTGCCCGCGCCGTTCTCGATCACGTAGGTCTTGGTCGCGGCCGTGATCGCCGACGGCGCCACCGGCGCGCCGCCGTGCGGCTGCAGCGACGTGTGCGAGACGCGGCCGACGTGCCAGATCTGCGTCACGATGCAGCCGCCGGTCGCGTGGACGGCGTCGGTGACGCGCTTCCAGGAGGCGAGCTGCTCCGGCGCGTAGAGGCCGGGCACGTCGGCGTAGCCCTGGCCCTGGTGGCTGATGGCGGTGGCCTCGGTGATCAGCAGGCCGGCGCTGGCGCGCTGCGCGTAGTAGGTGACGGCCAGCGGCGTCGGCACCGCGTTGGGCGAGCGGTTGCGGGTGAGCGGCGCCAGCACGATGCGGTTGGCGAGATGCAGGTCACCGGCCGTGAACGGTTCGAACAGGGAGGGCATGAAGGGATCCGAAGTGGGAGAGTGCGCCCGGGAAAACCCGCGGACATCGAAGAGCCGCGAGTCTGCCCGGTTCAGGCGCTCCGCGTTTGCCCGGCTCAAGCGCGCAGCGCAGCCCGCACCCGATCGGGCGTGAACGGCAGCTCGCGCAGGCGTCGGCCGGTGGCATCGGCGACGGCGTTGGCGATCGCCGCCGAGGTCGGCCCCTGGGCCGCTTCGCCGGTGCCCAGAAAAGGCAGGCCGGGCCGGTCGAGCACGACGACGTCGACCGTGGCCGGCATCTGCGGGAAGCGCAGGATCGGATAGCCGGCCCAGTCGAGGCTGGTCACGCGCCGGCTGTCGAAGGTCACCTGCTCGGTGAGCGTCCAGCTCGCCGACTGCAGGATGCCGCCCTCGATCTGGTTGGCGATGCCGTTCGGGTTGACGGCCTCGCCGCTGTCGCTCGCCGCCACCGCGCGCAACAACCGGATGGCGCCGGTCTCGCGGTCGACCGCGACCTCGACCGCGATCGCCGCGTAGGCGCCGAGGTTCTTGTAGCGGGCGAAGGCGATGCCGCGGCCGTGGCCGGGCTGGACGCGCCAGGCGGCCCAGCCGAAGCGGTCGGCAGCGCGGTGGATCACGTCGCGGGCACGGTCGTCGTCGAGATGGCGCAGCCGGAACTGCACCGGATCGATGTTCGCCGTGCGCGCCAGCTCGTCCATGAAGCTTTCGATGGCGAACACGTTGACGTAGGCGCCGAGCGAGCGCAGGGCCGAGACGCGCAGCGGCATGTCGGGCAGGAAATGGTGCACGACGCGGGCATTCGGCAGCACGTAGAGCGGAATGGCGTTGCGGTCGCCGCCGCCTTCGGGCTGCGGCAGCGGCTTGGGCGGCGTCGGCGCGAACGGCACGGCGAGCTGGGTGCCGGCGAGCAGGTCGCCGGCGGCGCCCGGCCGGGTCGAGTGGGTGTTGCTCCAGACCTCATGCTGCCAGGCCGAGATCGCGCCGCTGGCGTCGACGCTGGCGCGCAGGTCGACGATCATCGGCGGGCCGTACGGCTCCCAGGCGTTCTCGTCCTCGCGCATCCACTGCACGCGCACGTGCCGGCCGGGAACGGCGCGCGCCAGCAGCACCGCATCGGCGGCGACGTCGTCGGCGCCGTTGTGGCCGTAGCAGCCGGAGCCCTCGACGTGGATGCAGCGCACGTTAACCGGCGCCGTGCCGACCAGCTCGGCGAGCGCACCGCGCAGCGGGAAGACGCCCTGGGTGTGGGTCCAGACGGTGTACTTGCCGTCGGCGAAGCGGGCCACCGCGCACGACGGTCCGATCGAGCCGTGCAGCTGGTACGGCCGCTGGTAGGTGGCGGCGAGCGCAGTGGCGCCGGTGGCCGGCGCCGAGTTGCCGGTGCCGCGGTCGAGGATGACGAAGTCCTGTGACGGCGAAGCGCGCACGCTCTGGAACAGCGCCGCCCGGGCCGGCAGGCTGGCCCGCTCGTCCCAGCGCGTGGCCAGCGCCAGGGCACGCCGGGCCTGAACGGCCTGGTATTCGCGCCCAGCGACGACGCCTAGAAAGCGCCCGTCGCGCACCAGCCGGAGCAGGCCCGATTGCGTGCGCACCGCGGCTTCGTCGAGGCTGGCCAGCGTTGCCGATGGCGCCGGCGGCCGGACGACGCGGCCGTGCACCATGCCGTCGAAGCGCAGGTCCTGCACATAGGCCGGGCCGCCGGTGACCTTGGCCGGGATGTCGATCCGGCGGATCGAGCGGCCGATGACCCGATGCTCGTTCGGAGGGCGCAGCGGGCTCTGCGGCGCGGCATCGACGTGCAGCGCCTCGGCGCCGTTGGCGACCAGCTCCGCATAGGTGAGGGCGTGGCCGCCGTCGCTCGCGATCACGCCGTTGGCGACGTGCAGCGCGCCCTCGGGAACGCCCAGCCGGCGCGCCGCCAGGCCGACCAGGATCGCCCGCACCTGGGCCGCCGCATGGCGGATGGCGGTGCCGCTGTCCTGCATCGAATGGCTGCCGGCGGTGTAGCCCTCGTTGGCGGTGCGCTCGGTGTCGGCGGTGACCAGCGCGATGCGATCGGGCGTGACCACGAGCTCTTCGGCGGCGACCTGGATCAGCGCCGTCTTGATGCCCTGGCCGAGCTCGGCCTTGCCGGTGAAGACGGTGATCGCGCCGTCGGCACCGATGCGGATCCAGCCGTCGAGCCGGGCCAGCGTCTTCAGGCTGCCGGGCAGACCCGGCACCGGTGCCGGCTGGCCGCCGCGCTGCGCGTTCTGCGCCCAGGCGGGCCAGAACGGCACGACGAGGGCGCCGCCCGCCGCCAGGAAGGCGCGCCGGCCGATGCTCATCGCGACGCCAC
>JAYTYH010000661.1:0-1899 GCA_043742485.1 Rhizobacter sp. | reverse complement strand
GGCCTTGCCTTCGACGTCCACGAAGACGATGCGCGCTGCGCGATCTCGACGCCGCTGATCGGCGACTACAACGTCTCGAACCTGCTCGGCGTCATCGGCGCGATGCGGGCGCTCGGCGTTCCGCTGGCCGACGCGGTGCGCGCCTGCGAAGCGTTGACGCCGGTGCCGGGGCGGATGCAGCGCGTCGCCGCAGCCGATGCCGGGCCGGAAGTCGTCGTCGACTACGCGCACACGCCCGATGCGCTCGAGAAGGCCTTGGCGGCATTGGCGCCGCTCGCCGCAGCGCGTGGCGGCGTGCTCTGGTGCGTGTTCGGCTGCGGCGGCGATCGCGACGCCGGCAAGCGGCCGCTGATGGGCGCGATCGCGCGCCGGCACGCCGGCCGCGTTGTCGTCACCAGCGACAACCCGCGCCACGAGTCGGCCGACTTCATCCTCTCGCAGGTGCTCGCCGGTATCGTCGGTCACGACGAGGTCGACGTGCTCGAGAACCGCGCCGAAGCCATCCGCCACGCCGTGATTTCGGCGGCCGCGGCCGATGTCGTCCTGATCGCCGGCAAGGGCCACGAGGACTACCAGGACATCGGCGGCGTCAGGCGGCCGTTCTCCGACGTGGATCACGCCCGCGATGCGCTGGCCGCGCGCGCTGCTGCCACTTCGCCGAGCGTGATGTCGGCCGCGACGGTCGCGCGCGCTTCGCCTGGCCACGCCGCGCTGCCGATGTTCACGCTCGCCGACGCCGCACGGATGCTGCCGGGCGCGCGCCTGATCGGCGACCCGACGACGCCGGTCGCGCGCGTCCACAGCGACACCCGCACCCTGGCCGCCGGCGATCTCTTCGTGGCCTTGCGCGGCGAGCGCTTCGACGGCCACGCGTTCCTGCCGCGCGCCCGCGCTGCCGGCGCGGTGGCGGCGCTCGCCGAGCACGGCCTCGAGGCTGCCGGCCTGGCCGGCATCGAAGTCGCCAACACGCGCGTCGCGCTCGGCGAGCTCGCGGCCGCTTGGCGCGAACGGTTCTCCATGCCGCTGGTCGCGGTGACCGGCAGCAACGGCAAGACCACGGTCACGCAGATGATCGCGGCGATCTTTCGCGCCTGGCAAGGCGACGCTGCCTTCTCGACGCAAGGCAACTTCAACAACGACATCGGCGTGCCGCTGACGCTGCTGCGCATGCGCGCCGGCCACCCGGCCACGGCCCATCGCGTCGCCGTCGTCGAGCTCGGCATGAACCACCCGGGCGAGATCGCGCGGCTGGCGGCGATGGCGGCGCCGACGGTGGTGCTCGTCAACAACGCGCAGCGCGAGCATCTCGAGTTCATGGCTTCGGTCGATGCCGTGGCGCGCGAGAACGGCGCCGCCATCGCGGCGCTCGGCGACGCCGGAGTCGCCGTATTCCCGGCCGACGACGCCCATGCCGCGACGTGGCACAAGCTCGCCGGCACCCGCCGCACGATCACCTTCGCGCTCGACACCGGCCACGGGGCGTCCGCAGACGTGACCGGCGCCGCGGAATGGCGAGCCGACCCCTGGTCGATCACCCTGCGCACGCCGGCCGGCACCGCCACGGCCGAGCTGCGGGTGCCCGGCTTGCACAACGTCCGCAACGCGCTCGCGGCCACGGCCTCGGCGCTCGCCGCAGGCGCGCCGCTCGAGGCGATCGTGCCTGGCCTCGGCGCCTTCGCGGCAGTGCGCGGCCGCTCGCAGGCGCAGCGCATCGAGCGCGCCGGCGTGGCCTGCACGCTCGTCGACGACAGCTACAACGCCAACCCCGATTCCGTGCGCGCCGCCATCGACGTGCTCGCCTCGTTGCCGGCGCCGCGCTGGCTCGTGCTCGGCGACATGGGCGAGGTCGGCGACCAGGGCCCGGCCTTTCATCGCGAGGTCGGCGCCTACGCGCACGAG
>JAYTYH010000660.1:0-2631 GCA_043742485.1 Rhizobacter sp. | reverse complement strand
TCGGCTTCGCGCTGAGACTGGCGGCACCGATGCGTCTGAGGGCTTTCGGGCCGGCCACTCTCGCATGGATGGCGATCGCTTTCCTGGCGCCGGCATGGGGCCAGGTCGCGTCGCCGGCGCCTCCGAGCGAAGTGCGGGCCTGGCTGCTGCGAATTCACGACGCCGCCAGCCGCCGCAACTTCCAGGGCACGTTCATCGTCAGTGGCGGCGGTGTCATGGCCAGCGCGCGCATCGCTCACTACTTTGACGGCCCGAACCAGTACGAGCGCATCGAATCGCTCGACGGCCGCCAGCGAAAGGTCTTTCGCCACAACGATGTCGTCCACACCGTCTGGCCCGCAAGCCACGTCGTGATGATCGAACAGCGGGGCCTGCTGAGCTCGTTCCCGGCACTCCTGCAAGCCGGCGACGACGGCATCGGCGACTGGTACGACGTGCGTGCCGACGGCGTCGAGCGCGTCGCCGGCCACGATGCCAATGTGCTCGTCGTCAAGGCGCGCGACGCCAATCGCTACGGCTATCGGCTGTGGGCCGATCGCGCCTCGGGCCTGCTCCTGCGCGCCGACGTGATGGGCGAGCATGGCGACATCCTCGAGACCTCCGCCTTCTCCGACGTCGCGATCGGGATTCGCCCGCAGCCCGAGAGCGTGCTGCATGCGATGAAGAAGCTCGACGGTTACCGCGTCGTCAAGCCGCTGCTCACGCCGACCCGGCTCGAGAGCGAGGGTTGGGTGATGGGCAAGTCGGCGCCCGGCTTTCGCCAGGTGAGCTGCGTCAAGCGGCAGATGGACGCGCCCGGTGAGGTCGATGCCGAAGCGTCGCCCGCGGTGATCCAGAGCATCTACTCGGACGGCCTCACCTATGTGTCGGTGTTCATCGAACCGTATCGCGCCGACCGTCATCTGCGCCCACTCTCGGCCGTGATCGGCGCCACCTCAACCTTGTCGCAGCGCCGCGGCGACTTCTGGATTACCGTGGTGGGTGACACGCCGCCGGCGACCTTGAAAATATTCGCCGGCGCGCTCGAGCGCCGCAAGCCCTAGCCCGAATCGAAAGCCACCCATGACGACTCTTCCGCTCCTGTCCCGGCCTTTGCCGCGCTCGTTCGCGGGCAGCTTCGTCTCGGCCGCCGCGGCGCTGTCGGTGATCGTCCTGGCGTCGGCGGCGCCACAACCGGCGCAGGCGCAAGGTTTACCGGACTTTTCCGATCTGGTCGAGAAGGTCGGCCCGGCGGTCGTCAACATCCGCACCACCGAGCGCGCTCGCGCACCCCGCGGCGGTGCCGGCAATCTCGACGAGGACATGCTCGAGTTCTTTCGCCGCTTCGGCGTGCCGCAGCCGAATCGGCCGAGCCCGAACCCGCGCGCGCCGCAGCCGCAGCAACCCGACGGCGAAGCGACACCGCGCGGCGTCGGCTCCGGCTTCATCCTCAACGCCGACGGCTACGTCATGACCAACGCCCACGTCGTCGATGGCGCCGACGAAGTGATCGTCACGCTGGCCGACAAGCGCGAGTTCAAGGCCCGGACCATCGGCGCCGACAAGAAGAGCGACGTGGCGCTGGTCAAGATCGAAGCCAGCGGTCTGCCGACGGTACGCATTGGCGACGTCGCCAAGCTCAAGGTCGGCGAGTGGGTCATTGCGATCGGCTCGCCGTTCGGACTCGAAAGCACGGTCACGGCAGGCATCGTCAGCGCCAAGTCGCGCGACACCGGCGAGCTTCTGCCGCTGATCCAGACCGACGTCGCCATCAATCCCGGCAATTCCGGCGGCCCGCTGATCAACATGCGCGGCGAGGTCGTCGGCATCAACTCGCAGATCTACAGCCGCTCGGGCGGCTACCAAGGCATTTCGTTCGCGATTCCCATCGACGAAGCGACGCGAGTCTCCGAGCAGTTGCGTGCCGGTGGCCGCGTGATCCGCGGCCGGATCGGCGTCGTCATCGATCGCGTCAGTCGCGAGGTGGCCGAATCCATCGGTCTCGGCAAGCCGACCGGCGCGCTGGTTCGCACGGTCGAGGCCGGCGGCCCGGCCGAAAAGGCAGGCGTCGAAGCCGGCGACATCATCACCAAGGTCGAGGGCCGGGTCGTCGAAACGGCAGGCGAGTTGCCACGCGTCGTCGGCAGCATCAAGCCGGGCAACAAGGCGACGCTGCAGGTGTTTCGCCGCGGCGCCTATCGCGAACTCGGCGTCGTCGTCGCCGAGCTCGAGCCCGAGCGCAGCGCTGGAAAGCGGCCCGTCGAAGGCGACGCCGCCAAGCCGCCGTCAGTCGTGAGCAGTTTCGGCCTCGCCGCCTCTGATCTGACGGACGTGCAACGTCGAGAATTGAAGATCAAGAACGGGGTGCGCGTCGACACCGCCGAAGGCGTCGCGGCACGAGCCGGCATCACCATGGGCGATGTCATCGTGACCGTCGACAACGTCGAGATCACGGGTGCGAAGCAGTTCGACGTCGTGATGGCCAAGCTCGACAAGGCGAAGCCGGTGACGCTGCTGGTCCGTCGCGGCGAGGCGGCGAGCTTTCTGATCCTGCGCCCGTTACGCTAGGGTTTGCCCTTGGCTCGGCAAGTTTGTGGGTGCCCGCAGACTTGCAACTATCCAGGTTCATTTGGTGTGAAAAGTCAGCCGAGC
>JAYTYH010000659.1:0-2800 GCA_043742485.1 Rhizobacter sp. | reverse complement strand
CCGCCGATCTGGCCGTCGAGGTGGCGCTGGACTTTCTCGGCCACTTCGGGCTGATCCAGCGCGCCGTGCCGCCGGCCGCCGCGCCGCGGCGCTTCGAGCTGCTGCGCACGCACGTGATCCAGAACGAGAGCTTTGCCTTCACGCGGCCGGTGGTCGGCTTCGAGACCTTCGCCAACGGCGAGCTCATCGCCACCGACGGCCCGCTGGAGATCCGCGCGCCCTGCGACGACTGCACGATCTTCATGCCCGCGCGGGCCGCAATCGTCGGCCGTGAAGGCGTGTACCTGACCAAGCCGCTGCCCTAGCCCGAACTCGGAACGGTCAACGCAACAGCGCCAGCGTTGCGGCATCGGGATCGCCGCCGAAGTACTTGGCGAGGACCGAACGGAAGGCCGACTCGGCCGGCACCGCGGCGTCGCCTCGGCGAACTCTTCGAGGCCGGGCGGAACTGCGGCCAGCGCGACTCAGGCCCCCGCCGCGGCCGTCACCCGCCACACGACGTTGCCGAGGTCGTCGGCGATCAGCAGGCCGCCGCTGCGGTCGATGGCCAGGCCGACCGGGCGGCCGTGGGCGCTGTGATCGTCGCGCAGGAAGCCGGTGACGACGTCTTGCGGCGGGCCCTTGGGGTGACCATCCGCGAACGGCACGAACACCACCTTGTAGCCGTTGAAGGGACTTCGGTCCCAGCTGCCATGCTCGCCGACGAAGGCGCCGCCACGGTAGGCCCCGGGCAGCGTCGTGCTGCTGTTGAAGGCGAGGCCGAGCGGGGCCGCATGCGAGCTGAGCGCGTAGTCGGGCACGATCGCCTTGGCGACGAGGTCGGGCCGCTGCGGCCGCACGCGCGGGTCGAGGTGGGCGCCGTAGTAGCTGTAGGGCCAGCCGTAGAAGCCGCCGTTCTGCACCGACGTGAGGTAGTCGGGCACCAGGTTCGGGCCGAGTTCGTCGCGCTCGTTGACGACCACCCACATCTTGCTGCTCTGCGGCTCCCACTGCATCGCGTTCGGGTTGCGCAAACCGCTGGCGAAGATGCGCATGGCGCCGCTGGCGCGATCGACCTCGAGGATCGCGGCACGGTTCATCTCGGCGCCGATGCCGTTCTCGGTGATGTTGCTGTTGGAGCCGACGCCGACGTAGAGTTTCGAGCCGTCGGCGCTGGCCAGCAGGCTCTTGGTCCAGTGGTGGTCGATCGGGCCGCCCGGCAGGTCGGCCAGCTTGGTGCCGGGCGCCGTGATGCGCGTCTCGCCAGTGACGTACGGGTAGCGGACCAGGGAGTCCGTGTTGGCGACGTAGAAGTCGTTGCCCACCAGCGCCACGCCGAAAGGCGAACTCAGGTTGTCGAGGAACACGGTGCGTGTGGCCGGCGTGCCGTCGGCGCTGGCAGCGCGGATCAGCGTGATGCGGTTGCCACCCTTCGCACCGGCGCCACCGAAGCCCTGGACCAGACCCATGATCAGGTCCTTGGGGCGATTCACCGGTGCCTTCGGCCCGCTCGACTCGACGACGAGGATGTCGCCATTGGGCAGCACGTAGACCGAGCGCGGGTGCATCAGGCCGGTGGCCAAGGCCTGGATCTTCAGCCCCGCCGCGACGGTCGGCGTTTCGCCCGGCGCCCAACTGCCGGCCGGCGCGACCTTTATCGGAGGCACCAGGTATTCCTGCGGCGCGGGCAATATGGGCCTGGCGCCATATTGCGTGTTGGGCGCCGCGATGTTGTCGTCGCCGCAGCCAGCGAGCGCCACGGCGACGCCGACGGCAACGAAGCAAAGCGTGGGTCGGAACCGAAGGTTGCGCCTCATGCTGCGACTCCCATGAGGCGCATCGGTTGTGGCGTGACCCAGCCCATCCAGGCAGCGGCCAGCATGAGCACGACGACGATGGCCGAAAGCGTCAGGCCTTCGGGCACCACCGCGGTGTAGCCGTCACGGCTGTGCACGAAAACGTTGACGACCGAGAGTACGGCCGCCAGCAGGCTCGTCAGGGCATGCGGCCATGCCAGCCGCCAGCTGCGCAGCCGGCGGTCGCGCACGAACTCGAACAGGCCGACGAGGCCGGCGAGGCCGGCGAACGCGCAGCCGGCTGCGAGCAGCCAGACCGAGAAGGTCTCCCAGGTGAACAGCTCGGTGCGCCAGTAGGCGACGTCGGCCACGAAGGCACCCACGAAGCAGACGACCGGGAACTGCACCAGCAGCGAATAAAGCGGCCTGTCGCTGAGGCGAGCAGGCGAGTCGACGAATTGATCAGACATGGAGATGACCTCGTGGGCATGACGTGCGGGTGGGCGCGGCGAAAGATGGCTAAACGCGGGTATTTTTTACGCCCTGGCAATCCATGGGCCCGCGGCCGGATGCCGACCGCGCGGCGGGCCCGGTCGAGATGCCGAAGAATCACTGCTTCATGAGCGCCGAGCCCAGCCCACCGACCCCGATCGCCGACGGCCTGCCCGTGCCGCAGCGTTATCGCTCGATGGCGGTCATCCTGCTCGGCATCGCGATGTCGGTACTCGACGGCACCATCGTCAACCTGGCCTTGCCGGGCATCGTGCGCGACCTGCATTCCGGCGCCGCCGCTGCCGTCTGGGTCGTCACCGCGTACCAGGTCGCGACGCTGGTGATGCTGCTGCCGTTCGCCATGCTCGGCGACCTGATCGGCTACCGCCGCGTCTATCTCGGCGGCCTGGCGCTGTTCACGGCAGCTTCCGTCGGCTGCGCCTTCTCGGCCTCGCTCGCCGTGCTGGTCGCGGCGCGCACGTTGCAGGGCCTGGGCGCCGCCGGCCTCATGGCTGTCAACGGCGCGCTGGTGC
>JAYTYH010000658.1:0-4881 GCA_043742485.1 Rhizobacter sp. | reverse complement strand
TGGGCGAATCCGGCTGCGGCAAGAGCACGGTGGCGCGATTGCTCGTCGGCCTCTATGCGCCGACCTGCGGCCGCGTCGTCTTCGATGGCGTCGATGCCGCCGGTGCGGGCGGCAAGCGACCGGACTCCGTGCGCCGCCGCATGCAGATGATCTTCCAGGACCCTTACGCAAGCCTCAATCCGCGCTGGAAGGTGCTCGACATCGTCGCCGAGCCGCTGCGCGAGCATGGTCTGGGCGGCACGATGTCGACGACGGGCGCGGCCGCGAAGCAGCGCGTGATCGAGCGCGTGGGCGAGTTGCTGTCGTCGGTGGGTCTGGCCGCAGCCGACGCCGACAAATTTCCGCACCAGTTCTCCGGCGGGCAGCGGCAGCGCATTTCGATCGCGCGTGCCTTGGCTACGCAGCCGGACTTCCTGGTCTGCGACGAGCCGACCTCGGCGCTCGACGTGTCGGTGCAGGCCCAGGTCCTCAACATCATGAAGGACCTGCAGTCGGCCCACGGCCTCACCTACCTTTTCATTTCGCACAACCTGGCCGTGGTTCGGCACGTCAGCGACAGCGTCGGCGTGATGTACCTCG
Source organism: Rhizobacter sp. (assembly GCA_043742485.1). GTDB lineage: Bacteria > Pseudomonadota > Gammaproteobacteria > Burkholderiales > Burkholderiaceae_C > Schlegelella_A. Next base: position 4,302 of record JAYTYH010000658.1, on the reverse strand, counting down.
GCCGCATCGTCGAGCTCGCCGACAAGGCGCTTCTGTTCGCAAGGCCGCGCCATCCGTACACGCGGATGCTGCTCGATGCCATTCCCGATATCCACATGAGCGGTCGGGCGCGAACACCGGTGCAGGGCGAAGTGCCGAACCCGCTCGATCCGCCGAGCGGCTGCGCCTTCAACCCGCGTTGCCCGCATGCCAACGAACGTTGCCGTGTCGAGCGGCCTGCCCTGCTGGAGCGAGAGGGCACGCGCGTGGCCTGCCACGCCGTCGAAGAAGGCCGAATCTAGTCGAAAGGCGTCACTCGCCGGCGGGGCGCAGACGCTCGCCGTGCACGAGATCGGCCATCGAATCGCGATCGCGGATGAGCCAGACGCGATCGCCCGACACCATCACCTCCGCCGGGCGAGGGCGCGAGTTGTAGTTGCTCGCCATGCTCATCGCATAGGCGCCCGCCGAGAGCACCGCGACGAAGTCGCCACGTGCCACCGCCAGCGAGCGGTCGCGACCGAGCCAGTCGCCGGACTCGCACACCGGGCCGACGACATCGAAGCTGCGCGCCGGCACACTGCGCCTCTCGCACTCGACGATCGCCATCCAGGCGTCGTAGAGGGCAGGGCGGACGAGGTCGTTCATGGCCGCATCGACGATGCAGAAATTCTTGTCGGCACCGGGCTTCAGGTAGAGCACTTCGCTCACCAGCAGGCCGGCGTTGCCGACCAGCGAGCGCCCTGGCTCGAAGAGGAGCTTGCGATGGCCGTGGCCGCGCGCGTCGATGCGTTCCAGCAGGCCAGCGACGAGCTCGCCGGCGGCCGGCGGCTGTTCGGCGTCGTAGGTGATGCCGAGGCCGCCGCCGACGTCGATGTGAGCGATGGCGATGCCGTCGGCCTCGACCGCCTCGACGAGGTCGAGCAGGCGATCGATCGCCTCGACATAGGGGCTGGCGTCGGTGATCTGCGAGCCGATGTGGCAATCGATGCCGACGACTTCGATGTGCGGTTGATCGGCTGCGTGTCTGAAGGCCGCCGCCGCAGCGTCGTGGGCGATGCCGAACTTGTTGCCACGCAGGCCGGTCGAGATGTACGGGTGCGTCTTCGGATCGACGTCGGGGTTGACGCGCAGGCTGACGCGCGCCCTGCGCCCCAACGTACGCGCGACTTCCGCCAGCACGTCGAGCTCGTCGAGGCTCTCGACGTTGAAGCACAACACGCCGACGTCGAGCGCACGTGCCATCTCCGCGCGCGTCTTGCCGACGCCGGAGAACACCACCTTGGCGGCGTCGCCGCCAGCCATCAGCACGCGTTCGAGCTCGCCGCCGGAGACGATGTCGAAGCCGCAGCCCTGGCCGGCGAACCACTGCAGCACGGCTAGGCTCGAGTTGGCTTTGATGGCGTAGCAGACGAGGTGATCACGACCGTCGAGCGCGACCTGATAGGCCGAGAGTGCGCGCTGCATCGAGGCCAACGAGTAGACATAGAGAGGCGTGCCGAACCGGCGCGCCAGCGACGACACAGGCAGGTCTTCGACGAAAAGCGTGCCATTGCGCATGGCGATCTCGGGCGCGCCGGGCAATGGCTTCATCGCGGCGTGCTCCCCCCATACGGAGTTTCGAGAGGCTCGGGCGGCGGCAGCGGCGCAACAGACGTGGCGGCTGGCGTGGACGCGGCTCGCGATGCCAGGCGCGAAGCCGAGGCGGCCTCGGAACGTAGCGCGATCAGGGCGCCCTTTTGTCCGCAGCCAGCCAGCAGTGCTGCGACCACGACCGCTGCGCCGACGACTGCCCCCTCTACACTCGCGGCGCGTTTTGACATCTTGCGATTTTAGAGACCATGACTTTCCTGCCACCGGATTTCGAGCAGCTTTCCGCGGCCGAGTACGACCGGCGCACACGCGACGTGTTCGCTGCGGTCGAGGCGACCATCGACCGCTGGCTCGACGAAGACGTCATCGACATCGACGGCAGCCGCACCGGTGGCCTGCTCGAACTGGCCTTTCCGAACGGCAGCAAGATCGTGCTCAATACGCAGCCACCGCTCCACGAACTGTGGCTGGCCGCGCAATCGGGCGGCTTCCACTTCAAGGCCGCTGGTGGAGCCTGGGTCGACGGCCGCGACGGCGGCGAGTTCTTCGAACGGCTGTCGGCGTGCGCGAGTGAACAGGGTGGCTGCGCGCTTCGCTTCGCGCCGTGAGCCACGTCTAGCGCCGGAACAGATCGAGGATGCCGTTGCGCTCGTCTTCGCTCGGCGGCGGCGGCGACGGCGACTTGTCGTCGAGGCCGAGGCTGCTGACACCGGCGCCGCGCGCGTACTCGTCGTAGTACCACTCGCCGTTGATGTTGACGAGGCCCTCCGGCGGCGTCAGCTCGGCGACCGGCACGCCCTTCAACACCGTCGACATGTAGTCGATCCAGACCGGCAGCGAAAGACCGCCGCCGGTCTCCCGGTCACCCAGCTTGCGCGGCTCGTCGTAGCCCATCCAGACGATGGCGACGACCGTTTTCTGGAAGCCAGCGAACCAGGCGTCGTGCGAATCGTTGGTGGTTCCGGTCTTGCCGTAGATGTCGCGCCGCTTGAGAGCGGCCTGGGCCTTGGCCGCGGTGCCCGCACGGGTCACCTCTTCGAGCATGCTCGACATGACGAAGGCATTGCGGGCGTCGATCGTGCGCATGGATTCGTCGAGCACGGGCACGCCCGCCTCGTTGATGACGTGGCCTTTGGCATCGGAGATGCGGCTGATCAGCGCCGGGTTGACGCGGTAGCCGCCGTTGGCGAAGACGCTGTAGGCCGAGGCCATCTGCAGCGGTGTCACGGCGCCGGCGCCGAGCGCCATCGGCAGGTAGGCGGGATGCTTGTCGGCGTCGAATCCGAAGCGGGTGATCCACTGCTGCGCGTAGGCCGGGCCGATCGACTTCAGGATGCGAATCGAGATCATGTTCTTCGACTTGGCCAGGCCACGTCGCATCGACATCGGTCCGTCGTAGGTGCCGTCGTAGTTCTTCGGCTCCCACGGTTGGCTGCCGGTGGTCGAAGCGTCGAAGAACAGTGGTGCATCGTTGATCACCGTGGCCGGCGTGAAGCCCTTTTCGAGCGCCGCCGAATAGATGAAGGGCTTGAAGCTCGATCCCGGCTGCCGCCACGCTTGCGTCACATGGTTGAACTTGCTCTTCGAGTAATCGAAGCCGCCGACCAGGGCGCGGATGGCACCGTTGCGCGGATCCATCGCGACGAAAGCGCCTTCGACCTCCGGCAATTGCGTGATGGACCAGTCGCCTTTTGCGCCGCGGATCAATCGGACCACGGCGCCAGGACGGATCTGCGTCTTCGGGTTCGCCTTCGCAGCCAGCGCGGAGGTGGCTGGTTTCAGGCCCTCGCCTATGATCACCACCGACTCGCCGCTCTGAATCACGGCGACCACCTTCTTCGCCGACGCCTCGGTGACGACTGCCGCCTTCAGCTCGTCGTTGTCGGGGAAGTCCTGCAGCGCCTCGGCGATCCGGGCGTCCAGCTCCATCGCGTCGCGGGGCAGGTCGACGTAGTCTTCCGGGCCGCGATATACCTGCCGGCGCTCGTAGTCCATGATGCCCTTGCGCAGGGCGTGATAAGCCAGTGTCTGGTCGGTCGAATTCAGGGTCAGGTAGACGTTGAGGCCGCGCGTGTAGGCCTCGGCACCATATTGGGTGAACAGCATCTGGCGTGCGACCTCGGCCACGTACTCCGCGTGCACGGCCACTTCGGAAGGGGCGCGGTACTTCAGCACCTGCTTCTGGGCGGCATCGTGCTGTTCGGCGGTGATGAAACCGTTCTCGAGCATGCGGTCGATGACGTAGCGCTGGCGCTTGACAGCACGCTCGGGATTGACGATCGGGTTGTTCGCCGAAGGCGCCTTGGGAAGCCCAGCCAGCATCGCGGCCTCAGCGATAGTGATGTCTTTCAGCGGCTTGCCGAAATAGATCTCGCTGGCCGATGCGAAACCATAGGCGCGCTGCCCGAGCGCAATATGGTTCATGTAGACCTCGAGAATCTGATCCTTGGTCAACAGGTTCTCGATCTTCAGAGAAAGCAACATTTCGTAGATCTTGCGAGTAAATGTTTTCTCGGTCGAGAGATAGAAATTGCGCGCCACCTGCATCGTGATCGTCGATGCACCCTGGGCACTATGGCCTTCGCCGAAGTTCGCGAGGCCGGCCCGCAACGCGCCCAGGTAGTCGACGCCGCTGTGCTGGTAGAAGCGGGCGTCCTCGACAGCGAGGACAGCGTTCTGCATCACCTTGGGGATCTCGGCGATCGGCACGAAGTTGCGCCGCTCCTCGCC
>JAYTYH010000657.1:0-3739 GCA_043742485.1 Rhizobacter sp. | reverse complement strand
GCGGCCGCACTCGACGCGCGCACGCACGCCGAGGCGGCGCCGCTGCGGGCACCCGGCGAAGTCGCGGGCCAGGTGGCAAGCGAGTACGTCCAGGCCGTGCAGCGTGCGCGTGGCGCCCTGGGCGGGGCGGCATTCGACAGCGCTTACCGGGCCGGTTCAGCGCTGACGATGGCGCAGGCCATCGAGATGGCGCTCGGATCCTGAGGAGTCCGGGCGGCAGAGCGGCCGCGCGCCCTGCGAAAACCTTGTCCGGTCCGCCTCAAGTCGACCGAGCCGCGGCCGATAAAGGCGGACATGGAATCGGGGATGCATGGGTCGGTGCCGGCGGCGTTGCTGCTGCTCGGTCTCGCCATCGCCACTTTCGCTGCCTACGTCGCCCTCGATCTCGCGCGCCGCGTTCGCGTCTTGCGCACGCCCGCCGGCGCGCTGTGGCTGTTCGGCGCGGCCTGGGCGTTCGGCATCGGCATCTGGTCGAGCCAGGTCATGGGCGTGGCCGCCGAGCCGATCGCGTTCGCCTACGGCTACGACGGCGTCGGCACGCTGCTCGCCTGGCTGGCTTCGTTCGGCGCAGGCCTGGCCGGGCTCGGCGCGATCAGCGGCCGCGTCGCGACGCCGGCGCGGGTCGGCTTCGCCGCGGTTGCGCTCGGCGCTGGTCTCGTCGCCAGCCACGCCTTGGCGCTGCGCCCGCTCGGCCTCGCGCCTGGCATCGAATGGAGCCTGCCGCTGCTCGCCGCGGCACTGACCGGCGCCACCGGCGGTTGCATGGCGGCGATGGCGGCGTTCTTCCGCGGCGGCGACCGGACCCGGCCGGCGACGCTGCCCTGGCAGCTCACCTCGGCGCTCGTGCTCGGCCTCACGCTCGTCGGCAGCCAGCAGCTGGTGCTCGGCGCCGCCGGCCTCGGCGGGCAGACTGCGTCGGCGCACGTCGGCGAGGTCGCGCCGGCGACGCTGCTGCTGTTCGCTTCGCTCGGCTCGGCCACGGCCCTGATCCTCGTCTTGATGCTGTCGGTACTCGAGGCGCGCTTGAGGCTGTCGCTTCGGCTGGCCGAGCGCGAGCTGCAGAAGCGCAGCTTTCGCGATGGCGTGACCGGCTTGCCGAACCGGCCGATGTTCGAAGGCGTGCTCGCGCAAGCGGTCCAGCAGGCCGACCAGAGCCACGAACGGCTGGCGCTCCTCTTCGTCGACCTCGACGGCTTCAAGCCGGTCAACGAATCGCTGGGCCACGTGTGCGGCGACCTCATGCTGCGCGAGATCGGGGCGCGCCTGAAGCGCTTCGCGCGGCCCGGCGACCGCGTCGCCCACCTCGGCGGCGACGAGTACCTGATGCTCGTGCGCGGCGACCCGAGCGCCGAAGACGCCGCCATCTTCGCCGAGCGGCTGCAGGTGCTGATCGGCGAGCCGTGCAGCATCGGCGGCTGCGAAGCCTCGGTCTCGAGCTCGGTCGGCATCGCGCTCTATCCGGAGCACGGCCCGGCCTCGGCATTCATCGCCCACGCCGAGGCGGCGATGCGCTCGGCCAAGAGCGGCGGTGGTGCCGGCCACGCCTTCTTCGAGCCGCGCATGATGGACGGCGCCCGCGACCAGCTCGACCTGTTGCGCGACCTTCGCCTGGCGCTCGCCGAAGGTCAGCTGCGCCTGCTCTACCAGCCGAAAATCCACGCGCCGAGCGGCGAGATCACGGGCGCCGAGGCGCTGATGCGCTGGCATCACCCGCAGCGCGGCGTCGTCGTGCCGTCGGTCTTCATTCCGATCGCCGAGCGCTTTGGCCTCGTCGTCGCGATGGGCAACTGGCTGATCGACGAGGCCTGCCGGCAGGCCGGCGAGTGGCGCGACGAAGGCCTGCACATGCGCGTCGCCATCAACCTGTCGGCGCACCAGCTGCGCCACCCCGATCTGGCCGATCGCATCGAGGCGGCACTGCGCCGCCACAAGATCAATCCGCAGCTGCTGACGTGCGAGATCACCGAGTCGGTGGCGATGGAAGACGCACAAGCCGCGATGCGCATGGTCGACCGGCTCGATGCCATCGGCGTCAACATCTCGATCGACGACTTCGGCACCGGCTATTCGAGCCTGGCCTATCTGAGGAAGCTGCGCGCCGGCGAGCTCAAGATCGACCGCAGCTTCGTTTTCGATCTGGAGTCGAGCGCCGACGCGCGAGCGGTCGTCGATGCCGTCGTCAAGCTGGCCGAGGCGCTCGGCCTGAAGGTGGTGGCCGAGGGCGTCGAGACCGAGGCGCAGCATCAGATCCTGCGCTCGTTCGGCTGCCACGAGCTGCAAGGCTTTTTGTTCGCGCGGCCGATGTCGGCAATGGCGCTTTCGAGCTGGGCCCACGACGAAGGCTCGCCGCGAACGCTGGAGTTCCGCGAGTCGCTTTACCGCGTCACCGCAGCGGGCGCGCTCCATTGAGCTTTCCTACAATCGCGTCATGTCCACGCCTGCCTACACCCGCGCCCGGAACCTGCCGCAGATCCTGAAGAAACGGATCGTCGTTCTCGACGGCGCCATGGGCACGATGATCCAGCGCCATCGCCTGACCGAGGCCGACTACCGCGGCGAGCGCTTCAGGGACCACGGCAAGAGCCTGAAGGGCAACAACGAACTGCTGCAGATCACCCGACCCGAGGTGATCCGCTCCATCCACGAGGCCTACCTGCAGGCCGGCGCCGACATCGTCGAGACCAACACCTTCGGCGCCACGTCGGTGGCGCAGGCCGACTACGACCTCGAAGGCGTGGCGCGCGAGATGAACGTCGCTGGCGCCCGGCTGGCGCGCGAGCTGTGCGACGCCTTCTCGAGCGCCGACAAGCCGCGCTTCGTGGCCGGCGCGCTCGGCCCGACGCCGAAGACGGCCAGCATCAGCCCCGACGTCAACGACCCGGCGGCGCGCAACGTCACCTTCGCGCAGTTGCGCGACGCCTATCGCGAGCAGGCCGAGGGGCTGCTCGAAGGCGGCTGCGATCTGTTCCTGGTCGAGACGGTGTTCGACACCCTCAACGCCAAGGCGGCGATCTTCGCGCTCGACGAGCTGATGGAAGACAGCGGCGAGCGGCTGCCGGTGATCGTCTCCGGCACCGTCACCGACGCGTCCGGCCGGATCCTTTCCGGGCAAACGGTGAGCGCGTTCTGGCACAGCGTGCGCCACGCGCGGCCGCTCGCCATCGGCCTCAACTGCGCCCTCGGCGCGGCGCTGATGCGGCCGTACATCGAAGAGCTCTCGCGCATCGCCGGCAGCACCTTCGTGAGCTGCTACCCGAATGCCGGCCTGCCCAACCCGATGAGCGAAACCGGTTTCGACGAGACACCCGAGATCACGGCCGGCCTGCTCGAGGAATTCGCGAAATCGGGCTTCCTGAACATCGCCGGCGGCTGCTGCGGGACGACGCCGGAACACATCGCGCAGATCGCGGAGCGCGTTGGCCGCTACCGGCCGCGCACGGGCAGGCGCGGCGAGCTGTTCGGCGAGTTGGTCGCGACCTGAGACTGCTTCGACCCTTCGGACGCCGTGGCTGTCGGGCCGTCCTTTCCCGGGCACAGCCCTACAATTCTCAGCTGCCCGAGGAGCGTTGCGACAGACCACCGACACGGTGTCGGCCTGCCAGGCTCGGGTCCGGTGCCTCCTCGGCGGCACCGCCGGCAACCGCGCTCACCGAACCCTTCCGGGCCGCGGTGAGCGGCCCGCACTGCGCGCCATGGTTGCCCCTTCCGAACCCGTTCCTCCGCTGAAGCTCTCCGGTCT
>JAYTYH010000656.1:0-1751 GCA_043742485.1 Rhizobacter sp. | reverse complement strand
CACGGCTTCGCCCGCAAGGAGAACGCCGACTACCAGTTCTACGCGACCGTGATGTTCATGCGCGAGACCGTGCTCAAGTAGGCCGCCGGCGATGGCGAGCGTGGACATCCTCGCCCTCGGCGAACCGATGGTCGAATTCAACCAGACCAGCGATGGCGGCGGCCGGCTCTATCGGCAAGGCTTCGGCGGCGACACCTCCAACTTCGCGATCGCCGCGGCCCGCCAGGGGGCAAGCGCCGGCGTGGTCAGCGCCCTTGGCGACGACACCTACGGCCGCATGCTGCGCGAGCTCTGGCGCGGCGAAGGCGTGGCGCAAGACAACGTCGCCACCGACGCCGGCGCCTTCACCGCCATCTACTTCGTCAGCCACGACGCCGACGGCCATCACTTCGACTTCTTCCGTCGCGGCTCGGCGGCCAGCTGCATGACGGCGGCGTCGTTGCCGCGAACGGTCATCGCAGCGGCGCGCGTGCTCCATCTCTCCGGCATCTCGCTGGCGATCTCCGACGCAGCGCGCGAGACCTGCTTCGCTGCCATCGAAATCGCCCGCGGCGCCGGCGTGAAGGTCTCGTTCGACACCAACCTGCGCCTGAAGCTGTGGCCGATCGAGGCGGCGCGCGAGGCGATGGCCCGGGCGATGGCGGCCTGCGACATCTGCCTGCCGAGCCACGACGATCTCGCCGCGCTGACCGGCCTCGAGGAGCCCGAGGCGATGCTCGACCACTGCCTCGCACTCGGCGCCAAAGTGGTGGCGCTGAAGTGCGGCTCGGCGGGCGCCTGGGTCGCCGACCGGGAGCGCCGCATCCGCATCGCCCCGCATCCGTGCAAGCCGGTCGATGCCACAGGAGCCGGCGACACGTTCGGCGGCGCCTTCGTGGCCCGTGTCGTCGCCGGCGACAGCATCGAAGCCGCCGGCCGCTACGCCGCCGTCGCCGCCGCGCTCTCGACCGAAGGCTTCGGCGCCGTCGAACCGATTCCGCGCGCCACCGCGGTGCTGGCCGCGATGCAGGCTCAGCCGGCGCGCTGACGCAGCCCAGCATCAGCGCCGCCGTGACGGTGAAGGCACCGGCGAGGTCGAGGCGGGCGCCTCCCGCGATGCGTGCATCGACAGGCAACAGCTTCAGGCACCACGCGAACACGGCCGCGCCGATCGGCACGTTGACGAGGAAGGCCCAGTGCCAGTCGAGGGCGCTCGTGGCGATCCAGGCACTGGGCCGCTGGGCGGCGCGTTCGCCGACGATGCGGATGGACCTGCCGCTGAGCGTCGATGCGCTGATCCTGTCGCTGCGCACGATGTTCGACAGCGCCGCGGCCACCGGCATCGCCGGCCGCCGTCGAGTTGCGCCTTGGCCAAGAGCGGATCGTCGCGACGATCCGCGAAGGCGCCATGACGCCGGTTCGCAGCCCGGTTGCCGCGACCGATCTCACCTCCGACACCACGCTCGAATCCGACACCGACACCCTCGTCGGCGTCATCTATGCCGGCGCCCGCCTCGCCGACGCGGTCAAGTTCGGCCGCCTCAAAATCACCGGCGACAAGGCGCTGGCGCGGCGCTTCTTCGGCCTCTTCACCTTGCCTGCGCGCGCCCGAGCCGAGACCCCGACATGACCGATCTTTCCGCGTTCCCGATCACCCGCAAATGGCCCGCGGAGCACCCCGAGCGGCTTCAGCTCTATTCGCTGCCGACGCCCAACGGCGTCAAGGTATCGATCATGCTGGAGGAGACCGGGCTGCCCTACGAACCGCACCG
>JAYTYH010000655.1:0-1941 GCA_043742485.1 Rhizobacter sp. | reverse complement strand
GCTGCACTCCGCCGGTGGCCACTCCGCCGATTCTAGGAGTCGCTGCGGCGCACGGCGCGACTCTGCCGCGTTGACGGCGTCTTGACCCCGCTGCGACCGATCCTGATGCCGCCTTGCCGCGCGCCGCCCTAGATTGACTACTTCGCCACCACGGCACTCCGAGCGGGTGCATTTTTTATGAAACCGGTCGCCATCTTCCAGCACGATCCCCTGCAACGGCCAGGTTGCCTGCTGCGGTACCTGGACGAGGTCGGCATCGCCTCGCGGATCGTCCGCGCCGACGAGCACGACGAGGTGCCACGTACCGCCCGGCTGTTCAGCGGCATCGTCTTCCTCGGCAGCGATTGCAGCGTCAACGACCGACTGCCCTGGATCGAGCGCGAGCTTCGCGTCGCCAGGGACGCGATCGCCTGCGACGTGCCCGTGCTCGGCCACTGCTTCGGCGGCCAGCTACTGGCGCGCGCGCTCGGCGCCGAGGTGCACCGGGGAGCCGGGCCAGACATCGGCTGGAGCCGCCTGCGCACGACGCCGGCGGCGCGCCCCCTGTTCGGCGGCCAAGCCGACGTGCTGGCCTTCAACTGGCATTACGAGACTTTCGCCATCCCGCGTGGCGCGACCCGCATCCTCTTCGGCGCACATTGCCTCAACAAGGGCTTCGTCGCGGGCCGGCATCTCGCCTTCCAGAGTCATCTCGAAGTCACCGAAGAGATCATCCGCGGCTGGTGTGCCGCTCGCCGCGGCGAGCTCGCGGCGGCCACTGGGCCGGCCGTGCAGCACGAGGCGGAAATCCTGGCCCGCCTGGCCGAGCGAATCGCCGCGGTGCACCGCTCGACCCGCTCGGCCTACGCACTTTGGGCGGCACCCATGGTCCGGCCACCGCGGCCGGTGTATTCCGCCATCTTCGGCCGGGCCACGCGTCGTCCCGCGTCTCACGGCGCGCCCCGCGGCTGAGCCGCTGCTCGATGTCGAAGGCGCCGTCGCGGCGGGTGCCAGCCTCGCCCCGCACGGCCGGTCCCTTCAGGCCGTCACCGAGCCAACGCAACCGGTTGGGGAGGGCTGCTCGCCGGTCGACCCTCGGCGCGGCCGTGTGGCGCATCGACGCGTGCGAACGCGCACGGCGCCGGTTGCAGATGAAGGTCGTCGCGAGGAAAGCCGACCTGGACCAGGCCCGTCATCGCGCACAGCCAGGTGCCAAGAGGTTCGAAGGCACAGAGCAGTGTTCGCATGTCGGGAGACGCCGAACGCCGCCTTCTTGAAGGCCGGTCCGCTGCAGACCGTCCTCGGCTACAACGACTTGCTCAGCGTCAGGATGACGCGCGGCTTGTTGATGTCGCCATAGAAGCTGCGCTTGTTGGCGCCGACGATGGCCGCTGCCGCCGAGAAGCCGGAGCCCATGATCTCGCTCATGTCGTAGGTCACGCCGAGCTTGTAGTCGTAGAAGTTCGGCACGCCGACATTGGTTGTCGTGGTGCCGGCGCCGATGGTGTAGCTGACGTTGCGGATGTCGCTGGCGTAGCGCGTGTAGCCGACGTGCGCATTCAGGGTCAGCTTGTCGACCAGCGGGAAGTTGGCACTGCCTTCGAGGTAGCCGGTGTTGCGTCCCTTGGGCCGGCCGATGCCGACGCCGGCACCGCTGGCACCGGCCTGTTGGGCTTCGCCGATGCCGAAGTAATCATTCGAGACGGTGTGCGAGTACTTCACGGTGAAAAAGCTGTACGTCAGGGCACCGTAGATCTCGGTGGTGTTGAAGTCGATGACGCGGTCTTTTTGCGGGTAGTAGTACTGCAGGATGCCGACGTCGTAGGCGAGGTCCTTGGCGATCTCACCCTTGTAGCCGCCGTAGAAGTCCATCTCGATGGCGGCGTTGCTGAAACTGACGTTAGAGTTCCAGTTGCCGACGTAGAAGCCGTTGCTCGACCAGTCGAAGCCGCCTTGCAGGGC
>JAYTYH010000654.1:0-6027 GCA_043742485.1 Rhizobacter sp. | reverse complement strand
CTGCTAGAGCCAAGGTGAGGGCAAGCGGCTTCAGCCTGGCATGCCTCAACGAGGCGGCGAGTCTCACGACGTTGTCCTTCGGCGCCGCAAGGATGATGGCTTGCCTTTGCTCTCCGGATTTGTGGAGCGTGCTGGCGATTTGCAGTGATTCGGGCGGGTAGGGGAATTCCCGCTCCGCCGCGATTTGGATGAACCCTTCCAGATCCTTTCCGGCCAGCTCCGGGACCGGATCGCTGTTCGAATGAAAGCGTGGCGCCGAAGTCGTTGACGCAGTCGCACTGCCCGCTCCCCGCTTCGCGCAGGACGTTGAATACGTCGAAAGCACCGTTGTTGAGCATGAACCGCGCCGAAGCGCTGGACGTCGAGTCGACCGATGCGCTGGCCGAGGTGGCCAGGGAAGCGGTAACGAACATCGGAACCAGGACTCCGTCCGCAGGGCCGACCACGGCGTAACCATAGGCGATGCTGGACTCCAGCGTGCCGAATTCAAGCGTGCCAAAGCCGACCGGTAAGGACGCGTCGCCGATCACCGCAGGTGACCCATCGACCGTTGACGACAAGAATCCGAGCGCATAGTGCCCGACGGCAACCGAATCCAAACTTTTATTGGGCAGCTGCAAATGGATGCCATAAGTCGCGTCAGGAACGACAGTGGCGGCGCTGACGATGGCCGGCAGCAGAGCGGCTACCGCGATCGCGAGGACGACACGCAGCGGACGGCGAACGAGAGACGCTGGGCACATGGCGACTCCTGTTTGACACGGCGATCGGGCGACGCGCGACCGTGGTTGTACTCGCGAGAGTGCAGGACTGCGAGAGTTCGACGTGAGCTTCGGGCGTCCACGGCCGACACCCCGCTGGTCCACTTCATCGCGATCGCGTCGGCGGAGCTGGTGCGCAAGCCGATCTGAAGACCGTGCAAGCTGACGCAGGAGCTGTTGCCCGGCATCCGGATGCCAGAGACGTTTCCGACATCGTCCAGCAGGAACTTTGAATCACTTGCCTGGTCCTGAGGCGGTCTGGCGCCAGTGGCGTCTCGGTTCGCTCGCCTTTCATCATGTGCTGCCCAGGAGCTACGCGTAGCATCGGCGCTAGCAACCTTGTCGAGAGGATCACGCGATGGCTGACGAGACTGCACTGGCAATCCTGAGATCGATAGCCTGCCGCGCAGACAAGCACGGAATCGTTCGCCTCGAGCAGAGCGAGATACCGTTCTTCTTGACTACGGAGGGCACGCAATGGCTCGCGCAAGTTGGTCTTGGCGACGACTCATACGAGATCACCGATCACGGGCGCGCAGCACTGGGCGCACGCTCCGAATAGAAAGCGGTTCGATCAACTTGTCGCAAGAGTTGGCACCCGGCTGCGGGCGCGTCCTAGTAGAACCGGACGCACGTGGACACATTGGGTGGCAACAGCTGTCGCTGACGCCATTTTCGACGTGATGAGGCCGCCTGGTCCGGCACAGCGGGGCATCGTCGCGGTGATGGCCTGAAGGGCGCCCAGGAGATGCCACGCCTGGATCCGCGACGGTCAGATTTTGTACCGGCTTGCAGAGCATCATTTGAGTGCGACAGTGCACAGGCTCAACCTACGGCCTAACGTATCTTGCCCGGCAGCTTCCCAAGAACGACACGGAACAGACGTGAAGATCGCAGCAGACCACGTCAGGCTGAAGCGGGCGTACGAGCCGCCCGATCGCGCCGACGGAACGCGCGTTCTTGTCGACCGGCTCTGGCCGCGCGGCGTCAGCAAGGAAAAGGCGGCGGTGAAGTTGTGGCTGAAGGACCTCGCCCCGAGCACGGAGTTGCGGAAGTGGTTCGGCCACGATCCGGAGCGATGGCCGGAATTTCGCAAGCGCTATGCCGCCGAGGTGCGCCAGCACCCGGAAGCCTTCGGCCAGTTGCGGGAGCTGACGCGGCAGGGACCCGTCACGCTCGTCTATTCCGCCCATGACGAAATCCACAACGACGCGGTCGTGTTGCGAAGTCTCCTGCTGGGTCGCAAGACACCGCCTTAGGCTCAATGGGGGCCCCGGGAAAGGCGATGAAGGAACGACTTGAATTCAGGAAGGCATCACCCGACGCGTACAGGGTCATGGCGGCTGCCGAAACGCATGTACGACAGTCAGGCTTGGCGATTCGCGGTGCCGACGGCCGCCTCTACCTGGCAACGACCTCGATCCCGGGCTCGATCGTTCGTAGCAGGTTCTCGATCCCGCGAAGCGTCCCCGAGATCGAGCTCGGGCAGGTGCCGCACGCGCCCTGGTAATGCACGACGAGGCGGTCGCCTTCCAGGCCGAGGACGTGCAGGTCGCCGCCGTCGCCCTGCAGGTAGGGCCTGATCTGCTGGTCGAGCAGCAGATTGATTTCGTCGAGGCGGTCCTGGTCGCGCTCGCTCAGATGGTCGAACGACGCCTGCGCCGCCACGACCGCGGCGGCTGATTGATCGCTTGCCGCCCTCGCGGCACGCAGCGGTACTGCGATCTTTCGTGCCAGTTGTTTCCAGTCGGCGCCGCCATCCTGCGTGACGGTGAGCCAGCGGTCGACATAGAAGACGTTGCTGACGTGCTCGATCGCGAACAGCGCCCGCGCCAGTTCGTCGCCTTCGGCTTGCTCGGCGCTTTCGAACGAACGCGTCACACCCCAGGTCAGCGGCTCGTGAAGCACGAACTTCTGCGCGTTCGGGTTCGGCGTCTCTTCGATGTCGGCGATCTTCGGCATTTCGGTGTCCTGGACGCGGCGGCCTTCAGGCTCAAGCGTCGGCGAGCGGTGACCGCATCGGGTCCGCGACGGCTTCGGTCGACGCCGTCGCGACGGCGTCGAATGCAGCGCGCAGCGTGTGCCAGGGCAGGATCGCGCACTTCACTCGCATCGGCAGCTGGCTGATGCCGGAGAACACCGCGAGCCGGCCGATCCGCGGGCTGCTTGCCGGCTCGAGACGGCCGGTGGCCATGTCGACGAACTCGTCGATCAGCGTCCGGGCATCGCTCAGGCTCCTGCCCTTGACGGCCACCGTCATCATCGACGCTGAAGCCTTGCAGATCGCGCACGACTCGCCCTCGAACGCGATGGCCTCAACCGTGTCGTCGGCGAGATCGAGCGCCACGTGGATGTGGTCGCCGCACAGCGGATTCAACCCCTCTGCCTGGTGGCTCGGGCGTGCGAGCGCGCCGTAGTTGCGCGGCTTCCTGTTGTGATCGAGGATCACTTCCTGGTACAGACCCTTCGGGTCAGCGCTCACGCGAACACCTTTTGCACGTTGCGGATGCCGGCGACGAGCGCGTCGACCTCGGCCCGTGTGTTGTAGAACGCGAACGACGCGCGCGACGTCGCGGCCACGCCGAGCCGCTTCATCAAGGGTTGCGCGCAGTGATGGCCGGTGCGCACCGCAATCCCTTCCTGGTTCAACAAGGTGCCGACATCGTGTGGATGGACGCCCTCGATCGCGAACGAGAGCACCGCCGCCTTGTGTCGGGCCGTACCGAAAATACGCACGCCGGGCAGATCGAGAAGCCGCTCGGTTGCATGCTCGAGCAGCTCCTTCTCGTGCGCGGCAATCGCCGGCATGCCGATCGCCGCCAGATAGTCCACCGCGGCGCCAAGCCCGATCGCCGCAGCGATAGGCGGTGTCCCGGCCTCGAACTTGTGCGGGATCGTGTTGTACGTCGTCTTCTCGAACGTCACCGTGTGGATCATGTCGCCGCCGCCCTTGAACGGCTGCATCTGCTCGAGCAGTGCGGCGCGGCCGTAGAGAACGCCGATGCCGGTCGGACCGCACACCTTGTGGCCGGAGAAGGCGTAGAAGTCGCAGCCGAGATCCTGCACGTCGACCGCGAGGTGCGGCGCCCCCTGCGCGCCGTCGACCAGGACCGGAACGCCGCGGGCGTGGGCAAACGCGATCATTTCCTTGACGGGGTTGACGCTTCCGAGCGCGTTCGAGACGTGGCCGACCGCGACCAGGCGGGTGCGGTCGTTGAACAGCGCCTCGTAGTCGCCCATCAGCAGCTCGCCGGCGTCATCGATCGGCACGACCCGGATCGTCGCGCCTTTCTCGGCCGCGAGCATCTGCCACGGCACGATGTTCGAGTGGTGCTCGAGCATCGTCAGGACGATCTCGTCGCCGGCGCCGATGAACTTGCGGCCCCAACCCTGCATGACGAGATTGATGCCGTCGGTGGTACCACTGGTGAAGATCACTTCGCGCGCCTCCCTGGCGTTGATGAAGCGCTGCAGTTTTTGCCGAGCCGCTTCGTAGCCGGCCGTCGCCGTCTCCGACAGGTAGTGCACAGCGCGGTTGATGTTGGCGTGCTCGCTCGTCTGGTAGCGCACCAGGCGATCGATCACCGGCTGCGGCATCTGGCTCGACGCCGCGTTGTCGAGGTAGACGAGTTGCTTGCCGGCGATCCGCAACTCGAGGATCGGGAAGTCGGCGCGGATTCGCTCGACGTCGAAGGCGCCGGCAGGCGCAGTCGCAGGAATCCTGGCAAGCGCGTTCTGTGCTGTCATGGCTGGCGCGTCGTTCGTTAAAGCACGGTCTGCTCGAGCCGGCGCCGCAGCGACGCGACCGGGATGCGGTCGATCACCTCGGCACCGAATGCGTAGGTCAGCAGGTTGCGAGCCGCCGCCTCCGAAAGGCCCCGGCTGCGCAGGTAGAAGACTTCCTCGCTGTCGAGCTGACCGACAGTCGCGCCATGGGTGCACTTGACGTCGTCGGCGAAGATCTCGAGCTGCGGCAAAGCATCGACCACCGCCCGGGCCGACAGCAGGAGGTTGCGGCTCGACTGCGCCGAATCGGTTCGCTGCGCGCCGGGACGGACCATCACCTTGCCGCTGAAGACCGCGTGCGCGGCGCCGTCGACAATGCACTTGTGCAACTGGCGACTGACGCCGTGCGGCCTGGCGTGATCGACGAAGCTGTGGGTATCGGCGAGCTGGCGCTCGCCGATCAGCGCCAGGCCATCGAGCGAGCACTCGGCCGCCTCGCCCGCCTGCCGGACCTCGAGTTCGAACCGAGACACCCTTGCGCCGAAGGCAACGCTGACCGAGTGATAGCGGCTCGCCTGCGCCAGCGACACCGCGCACCGGGCGAGATGGAACGCGGCGCCGCTCTCGCGCTGCACGCGAATGTGCTCGAGCTTCGCGTTTGCGCCGAGCGCGATCTCGGCAATCGAATTGGTGAAGTACGCGCCTTCATGCATCGCGACGTGGTCTTCGATCAGCGTCACCGCGCTGCCGGGCTCGGCGACCAGGAGCAGGCGCGGGTGGCTCGCGACATCGACCTGCGTCGAGATGCAAAGGAGATGCACCGGGGTCGCTACCTCGGCGTCGCGCGCCACGATGATCACCGCGGCGTCGTGCAGGAAGGCGGTGTTCAGCGCCGTGAAGAAGCTGTCGTCAAAGACGGCATGGCGAGCCAGATGCGCCTGAACGGTCGCAGCACTCGCCGCGGCTGCGGCAGCCAGGGTACCGATGCTGATAGCCGCGTTGCCAGCGCCGGGGCTGGAAAGCTGCGGCGCGTGAACGCCGTCGACGAAGACGAGGCGTGTCGTCGCCTCTTCGATGTGAAAGCGCCCGATGTCTGCGGCTTGCAATTCGGTCGGCGTGCGCAGCGGACCGAATGACTGCTTGGTCAGCGCTGCCATGTCGGTGAAGCGCCAGGCCTCGTCGTGCAGGGTCGGCGCCTTGAGCACGCCGAGCCGCTCGACCGCTTCGGCGCGCAGTGCCTTGAGCCACGCCGACTTTGCCGAAGCCGGCGTGGCTGACGGCTGAGCCTGACCGGCGAGCAGATCGGCAAGATAGCCCCGGGCGGGGACGGCAACGTTGCTCACAGCGAGGCTCTCTCGGCCGTCTTCGCTTCGGCCTGGATCCAGTCGTAGCCGCGCTCCTCGAGCTCGAGCGCGAGCGCAGCGCCGCCGGTCTTGACGATGCGGCCGCCTTCCATCACGTGCACGTAATCGGGAATGATGTAGCTCAGCAGGCGCTGGTAGTGAGTGACGAGGACGACCGCGTTGTCCTTGCGCGCAAG
>JAYTYH010000653.1:0-7269 GCA_043742485.1 Rhizobacter sp. | reverse complement strand
GCTCGAGCTCGGCCGCCGCCACGACTGGGCCAATTTCGCCGCCGAGTACCCGCGCTTTCGCATGAACGACGACCGCGAGGTCACCTGCTACGCGCTCCTCACCGATCAGCTCGCCGGCAAGGACGTCAAGGAGAGCGCCCTCGCTGCGTGGACTGCGCAGAAAGACGACGACAACGGCTGCGCGCTGCTGGCCACGACGCAGCGCGATGCCCGGCTGCTGAGCAACGCCGCGCTTTGGACCAAGGCGCGCCAGAGCATGGAGGCGGGCAAGTGGAAGGGTGCCCGGCAGGCGGCGGCGCTCGTCTCCGAAAACGCCGCCGTCGGCGTCGCCGAGCTCTCGGACTCGCCGGCGAAGTACCTTGCCAGGAAGGCGTCGGCCACCACCCGTGCCGACGCCGAGCTGACGACGCTGGCGCTGTCGCGCCTGGCGAGCACCGACAGCGACGCGGCGGCCGGCCTGCTCGTGCAGCGCTGGGAAAAAGCCCTGCCCGGCGACCTCGCGTCGTGGGCCTGGGCGAGCGTCGCCAAGCAGACGGCGATCAAGCTGCAGCCCGAAGCCGCCGACCAGTTCATGCGCGCCGGTCGTATTCTCGGCAAAGGCGCTCGCGAGATCGATCTGCCCGACGACACGCTGGCCTGGAAGGTTCGCTCGGCGCTGCGGGCCGACAACGGCCAACCGCGCTGGCAAACCGTCGTGCAGTCGATCAACGCGATGTCGCCGGCCGAGCAGAAAGACGCCGCCTGGGTCTACTGGAAGGCGCGTGGCCTGCAGGCGCTGGCCAAGGATTCGCAAGACAGCGAAGCGCTCGTCGCCAGCAGCCGCGAGTTGCTCGCCGGCATCTCGTCGCAGCTCAACTTCTACGGCGCGCTCGCCGCCCAGGCGCTGGGCCAGCCGCAGCCGCTGCCGCCGCGGCCGGCAGCGCTGACCAGTGCCGAGCACGATGCGCCGGCGTCGCAGCCGGGCCTGGTTCGCGGCATCACGTTGGTCGCCATCGGTCTGCGCAACGAAGGCGTTCGCGAGTGGAACTACTCGATCCGCGGCCTGAGCGACCGCGAGCTGCTCGGCGCGGCCCAATACGCCTGCGAGCGCGAGGTCTGGGACCGCTGCATCAACACCAGCGAGAAGACGCGCGCCGAGATCGATCTGGAGCAGCGCTTCCCGACGCCGCACCGCAAGGAAGTGACCGCGCACGCGCGCGAGATCGGTCTCGACCCGGCCTTCGTCTATGGCCTCATCCGCCAGGAGTCGCGCTTCATCGTGGACGCGCGCTCGGGCGTCGGTGCCTCCGGCCTGATGCAGTTGATGCCGGCGACGGCGAAGTGGACGGCGAAGAAAATCGGCGTTCCCTACACGGCCGCATCGATCGCCGACCGCGACACCAACCTGCGCCTGGGCAATGCCTACCTGAAGCTGGTGCTCGACGACATGGGCGGCTCGCAGGCGATGGCCGCCGCGGCCTACAACGCCGGCCCCGGCCGGCCACGCAAGTGGCGCGACGGCCCGGTGCTCGACGCCGCCGCCTGGGTCGAGAACATCCCCTTCGCCGAGACGCGCGACTACGTCAAGAAGGTGCTTTCCAACAGCACCTACTACGCCGCCCTGCTCGGCGGCAAGGGCACCGCCATCCGCTCACGGCTCGGACGCAGCATCGGCCCGCTCGATCCCAACGCACCGCTGCCCGAAAAGGACCTGCCCTGATATGACTGCGCGCATGAATAGGATCCTCGTTCTCGGCGCCACCGGCTTCGTCGGCGGCAGCGTCTGCGAAAAGCTGGTGGAGCGCGCCGGTGCCGCCGGCGGCCGCATCCGCGTCGCCACCCGCCGCATCATGCGGGCGCGCCATCTGCAATTGCTGCCCACGGTCGAGGTCGCCGTCGGCGACGTTCACGACGATGCCGAACTCGCCCGCATGCTGCGCGACACCGACGCCGTGATCAACCTCGTCGCCATCCTGCACGGCAGCGAAGCGGCGTTCGAGCGCGTCCACGTACGCCTGCCGGAGCGCCTGGCCGCTGCGTGCAAGGTCGCGGGCGTGCGCCGCGTGGTGCACGTGAGCGCGCTCGGCGCCGGTGCCGATGCGCCGAGTCGCTACCTGCGCTCGAAGGGCCGCGGCGAGGCGGTGCTGAAGGCGTCGGGCCTCGACGTCACGCTGCTCCGCCCCTCGGTAATCTTCGGCGAACGCGACCGTTTCCTGAACCTGTTCGCGCAGTTGCTATCGATCTTCCCGGTGATGCCACTGGGCGGTGCCGCGGCGCGCTTCCAGCCGGTCTGGGTCGACGACGTCGCCAGTGCGGTCGCGGCCGTGCTCGACGACCCGTCGACGATCGGCACGACGATCGAATGCGTGGGCCCGACCGAGTACACGCTGAAGCAGCTCGTCGAGTGCGCCGGCCGCTGGTCAGGCTCGCCGCGGCCGGTGTTCGCGCTGCCGGCGCCGATTGGCCGCCTCCAGGCCTTCGCCATGGAGCTGCTCCCGGGCGAACCGCTGATGTCGCGCGACAACCTCGATTCGATGAAGGTCGCCAACGTCGCCTCCGGTACGCTACCTAGCCTCGACCGCCTGGGCATCGAGCCGACACCGCTCGAGAGCATCGGGCCACGCTACCTCGGCCACGTCTCGGGCGAGGCCAGGCTCGAGGCCTGGCGGTCCCGCGTCGGCCGCAACTGAGGGCGCCGTGCATCGGCGCCTTCCCGATGCACGCCGCGCATCGGCGGCGTGTCGATTCGTCATCGGCCGCACCGGCGTTTGCTCCTAGCATTCGCGCTTTCGACGGCGAGGCGATGGGCATGCAGCTCTACATCGGCAACAAGAACTATTCGTCGTGGTCGCTGCGGCCCTGGCTGCTGATGACGCACGCCGGCATCGCCTTCGAGGAGAAGAAGCTGCGACTGTCATGGGCCGACGACTCGTCGTTCAAGCGCGCGCTCCGCGCCATCGCGCCGACCGGCCGCGTGCCGCTGCTCGTCGACGACGGCTTCGCGGTCTGGGACTCGCTGGCCATCGCCGAATACCTGGCCGACAAGTTCCCGGCCAGGCAGCTCTGGCCAGCCGACCGCCTGCAGCGCGCCCGTGCCCGCAGCCTCTGCGCCGAGATGCATTCCGGCTTCGCCGACCTGCGCAACACCTTCGGCATGAACATCGAGGCCGACCTCGGCGACGTCGGTATACGGATGCTGGCCGAGCAGTCGGACGCGGCCCGCGACCTCGCCCGCATCGACGCCATGTGGGACGAAGCGCTCGCCGCCAGCGGCGGCCCGTTCCTGTTCGGCGCCTTCGGCATCGCCGACGCCTTCTTCGCGCCGGTGTGCTCGCGGGTGGCCACGTTCCACCTGCCGCTCGGTGAGCGAGCGGCGGCCTACGCCGAGCGAATCCGCGCCGTGCCGGCCTTCGTCGCCTGGGCCGACGCGGCTCGTGCCGAGCACGACTTCGTGCTCGAAGACGAGCCCTACCGAACGCGCTGACGCCGGCCGCCGTGCGCTCCTACATCGTCGGCGGCGCGGTCCGCGACCGGCTGCTCGGCCTGCCGGTTCAGGACCGCGACTGGGTCGTCGTCGGCGCCACGCCGGAGGCGATGCTCGCCGAGGGCTACACAGCGGTCGGCGCCGACTTTCCGGTCTTCCTGCACCCGCAGACGAAAGAGGAATACGCGCTCGCCCGCACCGAGCGGAAAACGGCGCCGGGCTACCGCGGCTTCGAAGTCCACGCCGCGCCGGAAGTCACGCTCGAAGAAGATCTGCAACGCCGCGACCTGACCATCAACGCGATGGCCGAAGAGAGTGGCGGCGGCCTCGTCGACCCGTGGGGCGGCGGCCCCGACCTCGAAGCGAAGCTGCTGCGGCATGTGTCGCCTGCGTTCGCAGAAGACCCGGTCCGCATCCTGCGCGTCGCCCGCTTCGCGGCCCGTTTCGCCGACTTCACGGTCGCGCCCGAAACCGCGGCGCTGATGCGCGGCATGGTCGCTGCCGGCGAGGTCGACGCGCTGGTGCCCGAGCGCGTCTGGCGCGAGGTCTCGCGCGGCCTCATGGAGCGCGCACCCTCGCGTATGTTCGACGTGTTGCGCGGCTGCGGCGCGCTGGCCCGCGTGCTGCCCGAGGTCGACCGCCTGTTCGGCGTGCCGCAGCGGGCCGACTACCACCCGGAGGTCGACACCGGCGTGCACCTGATGATGGTGCTCGACATGGCGGCCCGGCTCGGCGCCGGCCTCGCGGTGCGCTATGCCTGCCTCGGCCACGACCTCGGCAAGGGCACGACGCCGGCCGATGTGCTGCCGCGCCACACCGGCCACGAAGAGCGCAGCGTCCGCCTCGTGCGCGCCCTCAGCGAGCGGCTCCGCGTCGACAACGCCTGCCGGGCGCTCGCGGAAACCACGGCGCGCGAGCACGGCAACGTCCACCGCAGCGGCGAGTTCGGCGCCGCCGCGATCGTGCGACTGCTCGAGCGCTGCGATGCGCTGCGCCGGCCCGATCGCTTCGCCGAGCTGCTGCTCGCCTGCGAGTGCGACGCCCGCGGCCGCCTCGGCCTGGAAGAGCGGCCCTATCCGCAAGGGCCGCGGCTGCTCGAAGCCTTGCGCCTGACGACGGCCATCGACGCGACCGCGGTGGCTGAAGACGCCGCCGCCCGCGGCCTCGCCGGCCCAGCGATCGGCGCTGCCATCCACGCCGCGCGCGTCGAGGCGCTGCGCGGTTTCGTCACGAGTCCCTAGACGAAGCGGGCGACGACGAGGCCGATCAGGCCGATGACGACGCTGCTCGCGAACGGCAGGAACACGTCGCGGCCGAACAGGCGAAAGCGCACGTCGCCGGGCAACTTGCCGAGACCCAGCTTCTCGAGCCACGGCCCGAAGGCGCTGAAGACGAGCAGCGCCACGAAGACGATCAGGAGCCAGCGGATCACGGCGGTCGCTCCGGAATCACCCAGTCGTCAGAGCCGGTGCCGGCGGTCGCCGCTGGCGAAGCCGATCGGCTCGAAGTCGAGGCCACGCGCGAAGGCGAGCACTTTGAAGAGTTCGCCCATCTCGTGCTCGTTGACCAGCTTCATCGCGTCCGACCGCTGCCCCGGGCCGGCCGCCGCCAGCATGGCACCGATGCCGCAGTTGAGCAGGAAGCGGCCCTGCGAGGTGTAGCCGACGACGTCGAGCCCGGCATCCTGCCCAGCGAGGGCAAGGGCACTGAAATCGAGGTGCGCGGTGATGTCCTTGGCGCCGATGTCGGCCAGCGGGTCGGTGTCGGCGCGATGGGCGCGGTGGCACATCAGGGTGCCGCCGGAGCGCTGCGGGTGGTAGTACTCGCTCTCCGGGAAACCGTAGTCGATGAAGAACGCGCATCCGTGCTCGAGCCGGTCGGCCAGGGTCGCGACGAAGGCTTCGGCCTGGCTGTGCAGTTCGGTGGTGCTGCCGGCCGGGAACGATCCGGCCAGCGGCGGCCGGCGCTCGGTCGGCCGGTCGCTCCAGACGAATCCGCCCGCCGAACCGCCGCTGGCGACGCCGCGCTCGAACCAGCGCTCGCCGTCGAAGTGGACGAGCTCGACCGGCATCGCATCGAGCACCTCGTTGCCGACAATGACGCCGCGCATCGTCGCCGGCAGCTCGTCGGCCCACTCGACGCGACCGGCGAAAGCGCGTGTGGCCTCGCGCTGGCTTTCGCGCAGCGCCGCCGAGACCTCGACGATGCGGTAGCGACCCGCGCGGTCGCCGAGCGCCGTCAGCAGCCCGGTGGCGAGTGCCCCCGAGCCGGCACCGAACTCCCAGATCTCGTCGCTGCCGCTGGCGTCGAGCGCTTGTTCGAGCTGCACGGCCAGCGCCTGCGCGAACAGCGGTGAAAGCTCGGGCGCGGTCACGAAGTCGCTGCCCGACTCGGGCATCCGGCCGATGCGCGGGCCGCGCGCGTAGTAGCCGAGGCCGGGCGCGTAAAGCGCGAGCGCCATGAAGCGGCTGAACGGCAGCCAGCCGCCGCCCTGTTCGACAGCACGGCCGATGAGCCGCGCGAGAGCCGTCGAAGCACTGCCGGCGTCGTGTATTTCGTGCACCGTGTATTGTAGGAATGCAGCCCCGGGCGAGCGGGCTGGAACCTTTGCGCTGGCTGCCCTCCAATCACCATGATGAAGACCCTCGCCCTGCTCGGAGCCGCGGCCGCCCTCGCCGGCTGCGCCTCGCTGAACAACATCGACAGCGACGTTTCGAGCTTCAGCCGATGGCCGGCCGGCCGGGCGCCGTCGACCTACGCTTTCGAGCGCCTGCCTTCGCAGCAGGCCAACCCGCAGCAGTCGCAGATGCTCGAGGACTCGGCCCGGCGCGCCATCGAAGGCGCCGGCTTCACGCCGGCCGGCGAAGGCAAGGCGGCCGACGTCACCGTGCAGGTCGGCGCCCGTATCACCGAGACCGATCGCTCGCCCTTCGACGACCCGTTCTGGTACGGCAGCACCGGCAGCTTTCATCGGCCCTTCGCCTACGGCCGCGTCGGCCGGCCGTTCTGGGGCCCGAGCTGGCGCCGCGGCTGGGGCCCGGGTTTCGACTTTCCCTACTACGAGCGCGAGGTGGCCCTGCTGATCCGCGACAAGGCCTCGGGCCAGCCGCTCTACGAAGCGCGGGCACAGACCGAGGGCAACACGACCGGCCTGGCCAGCGTCTTGCCGTACATGTTCCAGGCGACGCTGAAGGACTTTCCGCTCGGCAGCACCACGAACCCGCACAAGGTCGTGATCGAGCCGGCGAAGTAGTCAGGCAGCCGACCGCCGCCGCGGTCAGGTGGCCTCGGCGGCGAGCTCGCGCAGAGCCGTTTCGTAGCCCTTGAGCTTCTTCGCGGCGTAACGACGCTGGAGCGGCGACGTGGCGTTGTGCAGCGTCGCCGCGAAGGCGCAGTTGTAGGCGACAAGACGTTCGGAATAGGCCCGGTCCGGATCGCGCGGCGAGCGGTCGAGGCGGCGCACATAGGCGCGGATCTGCGCCTCGGCGTCGTCACGGCGGGCACCGGGTGCAGACAGCGTTCGCATCAACGCGAGCACATCGTGCTGGCGACGCAGACGCTCCGAATAGGCCAGCTCGGCATCGAAGGGCGAGGCCGCGATCGAGCGCACGACCAGCTCGCGCTGGGCCGCATCGAGGTCGCCGTAGAGCATCTCGGCGCGGTCGATCTCGCGCTTGACCGCTTCACGTCTTCGCTTCTCGGCGCTGCGCTGCACGAACTCGTCGCGGTACTCCTCGTTGCGCTCTTTGTAGCGCTGCTCGACTCTGACGATCTGCGCCGGCGCCAGCGTCGGCAACAGCTCGGCG
>JAYTYH010000652.1:0-14626 GCA_043742485.1 Rhizobacter sp. | reverse complement strand
CGAGATGCCGTCGACACTCAACAGGTCTTCGACACTCGCGTTGCCGACCCCGCGCACGCCGCCGAAACGCTGCAGCAGCTTCGCACGTTTCTTCGGCCCGATGCCGGCGATGTCTTCGAGGCGGCTGCCACCGGTGCGCACGCTGGCGCGCCGCGCGCGCATGCCGGTGATCGCGAAGCGGTGCGCTTCGTCACGGATCTGCGCGACCAGCATCAGCGCCGCCGACTCGCGCCCGAGGTAGACCTTGGCGCGCCCGTCGGCGAACACCAGTTCCTCCAGCCCGACCTTGCGCCCTTCGCCCTTTTCGACGCCGACGATGCGGCCGAGGTCGATGCCGAGTTCCTCGAACACCTCGCGCGCCATGCTGACCTGGCCGCGCCCGCCGTCGACCAGCACCAGATCGGGCAGCCTCGCCGACGTTGGAACATCGGCCCGGTTCGCGGCCTCGGCCAGTTTCGAATAGCGACGCGACAGCACCTGGCGCATCGCCGCGTAGTCGTCGCCCCCGGTGATGCCGGCGATGTTGTAGCGGCGGTATTGGGAGCTCTGCATCTTGTGCGCTTCGAAGACCACGCAGGATGCCTGCGTCGCCTCGCCGGCGGTGTGGCTGACGTCGAAACACTCGATGCGGAAGGTGTGCAGGTCCTCGACGACGATCTCGAGCGCATCCACCAATGCCCGCGTGCGCGCCTGTTGCGAGCCCTCTTCGGCGAGGAGCTGCGCGAGCCGGATGCCGGCGCCCTGGATACACATGTCGAGCCAGGCACGGCGCGGCTCGCGCGGCTGATGCTGGACGGTCGCGCGAACATCACTGCGCGCTGCCAGCGCCTCGATCAGCGCCTTGTCGACGACATGGCTCACGACCAGCAACGGCGGCATGCCGCCGTCGAGATAGTGCTGGGCGATGAAGGCCTCGAGGACACGAACTTCGGGGCTCGGGGCAAGCAATCGCCCGGTGCCTTCGCCGCCGTCGACTCCGTCGTCCTCCCCGCCGTCGTCGGCCTCGATTGCGCTCTCTAGATGCTTCGGGAAATAGGGCCGGTCGCCGAGGTGGCGGCCGCCGCGCACCATCGCCAGGTTGACGCAGGCACGGCCGCCGTCGACCTTGACGGCGAGGATGTCGGTGTCGACCGAGCGGGCGCCGGTGTTGTCCTCGACTGCCTGCTGGTGGAGCACCCGCGAAAGTGCGCCGATCTGGTTCCTGATCTCGGCCGCCTGCTCGAACTTCAGGGCTTCGGCGCGCGCCATCATCTGCGCCTGCAGTGCGTCCATCAGCTCCTGCTGGTCGCCCTGCAGAAATCGCTCGGCGTTGGCGACGTCCTGCGCGTAGTCGTCGGGCGAGATGTAGTCGACGCACGGGCCCGAGCAGCGCTTGATCTGGTAAAGCAGGCACGGCCGCGTGCGGTTCGCGAACACCGTGTCTTCGCAGGTACGCAGATGGAAGACTTTCTGCAGCAACTGGATCGATTCCTTGACCGCCCAGGCGCTGGGAAACGGCCCGAAGTAACGATGCCGCTGGTCGACGGCGCCGCGGTAGTAGGCGACGCGCGGGAACCGGTGCGACTGGATCTTCAGGTACGGATAGCTCTTGTCGTCGACGAAGCGGATGTTGAAGCGCGGCGACAAGGCCTTGATGAGGTTGTTCTCGAGCAGCAGCGCTTCGGCCTCGGAGCGCACCACCGTCGTCTCCATGCGGGCGATGCGCGAGACCATGTAGCCGGTCCAGATCGAGTGCTCGCTGCCGGCATGGCGCTTGGTGAAGTAGTTCGAGACACGCTTGCGAAGGTCGCGGGCCTTGCCGACGTAGAGCACGGCCCCGGCGGCGTCGAAGTAGCGGTACACGCCGGGCAGGTTCGGCAGCGCCGCGACCTCGGCGAGCAGCCGCTGCCGCATCGCCGCCGTGTCGGGCGGGGCCGCCTCTTCGCCGGCTACCGCGGCCTTCTCTTCACCCCTCTCTTCGCTCTTGATTTCGCTCATCGCGAACGATTGTGCCGCGCGCTCTCGCAGCACCGCGGCATCGACAATCGAAGCCATGCAGTGGCATCTTTACTGCCGCGTCGTCGACAACTTCGGCGACATCGGCGTCGGCTGGCGGCTCGCCGCCGACCTCGCGGCGCGCGGTGAACGCGTGCGCCTTTTCGTCGACGATTCCTCGGCGTTGGCCTGGCTGGCGCCGAGGGGCGCAGAGGGCGTCGAGCTGCGGGCATGGAGCGATGCCGCGGCGACACCGGCCGACGTCATCGCCGAGCTGTTCGGCGGCGGCCTGCCGGATCAGGCGCGCGGCGACGACGACTCGGTCGGTGGCCGGCCACCGGTGCGCGTCAACGTCGAGCATCTCAGCGCCGAGGCCTATGTCGCGCGCTCGCACGGCCTGCCTTCGCCGCGCCGCTTGCACGACGGCAGGTCGGTCACAACGACGTGGTTCTTCTACCCGGGGTTCGATGAAGGCACGGGTGGACTCATCCGTGAGCGCGGTGTGCCGCTGCCCTATGGCGGTCACGTCCGCGATCTCGCCTGGCTCGCTTCGCTCGGCGCCGCAACGCAGCCCGGCGAGCGACGCGCCTTCGTCTTCTGCTACGAGAACCTTGCACTCGACGCTTTTCTCGACGCCCTCGCCGTCGCGCCGACGCTGCTCCTCGTCGCCCCGGGCGCGGCGTCGCGGCAGGTCGCGGCGGTGCTTGGGCCCACGCGTATGCGTGGCCGGTTGCGAGCCGTCGACGTGCCTTTTCTGCCGCAGCCGGATTTCGACCGCCTGCTCGCGATGTCCGAGCTCAACCTCGTTCGGGGTGAGGATTCGCTCGTGCGTGCGGTCTGGGCCGGGGCCCCGTTCCTGTGGCAGTTGTACCCCCAGGACGACAGTGCCCACGTCGCCAAGCTCGACGCCTTCCTGGATCGTTTTCTGGTCGGCGCACCACTTCCGCTGCAGCGGTCGCTACGGGGTCTGTTTGGGCGCTGGAACGGCATCGGCCATGGTGACGATGCGATGGCCGCCCTCGGATCGACCGCGCTCGCGGCGTGGCGCCTGCACTGCATCGCATGGCGCGACGGCCTCGCGGCGCAGGACGATCTCGTCACTCGCCTGATCGCCTTCGTGAAGTCTCGACGCTAGAATTCGAGGCTTTGCGCCACGCGCCCACGACTGGTAACGCCCATGAAAATCGCCCAGGAATTTCGAGCCGGCAACGTCATCATGCACGGCAAGGACCCGATGGTCGTGCTGAAGACCGAGTACAGCCGCGGTGGCCGCAACTCCGCCACCGTGCGCATGAAGCTGAAGAGCCTGCTCAGCAATTCCGGCACCGAAGTCGTCTTCAAGGCCGACGACAAGATCGACCAGGTCATGCTCGACAAGAAGGAGTGCACCTACTCCTACTTCGCCGATCCGATGTATGCCTTCATGGACTCGGAATACAACCAGTTCGAAGTCGAGACCGAGAACATGGGCGACGCCATCCAGTACCTCGAAGACGGCATGCCCGTCGAGGTGGTGTTCTACGACGGCAAGGCCATCTCGGTCGAGTTGCCGACTTCAGTGGTGCGCGAGATCGTCGACACCGAGCCGGCCGTCAAGGGCGACACCTCGGGCAAGGTCCTGAAGACCGCCAAACTGGCCACCGGCATGGAGATCTCGGTGCCCCTCTTCGTGCAAACCGGCGACCGGGTCGAGATCGACACCCGCACGCACGAGTACCGCAAACGGGTCTGAGGTTCGGCCGGGAGTCTCACGGCGATGCCGCCGTTCGACTTCTCTCTCGTCACCGCGCCGTTCCGGATGCAGCCCGGCCTGCGGCGGGTCGCCGCCGGCGCAGCGCAGCTGACACCGTCGCGCCCCGGCAGCCGCCACCTCCGCGAGAAGATCGCGGTGCTCGGGGCCTTCACCGACCAGGCGTTGGCAGCCGTTCCAGGCTTCGAGCCGATGCCTGCGCTGCGAGCGCTGGCGCGCGAAGCCAGTCTTGCCGAGCCCTCGGCCTTCGTCGTCGACGAGTCCGGAAGTGGCACGCGCTGGCACGCTACGCGCATCGGCTGGTCGGTCGGCGACGACGGCGCTTCGGGCCGCGGTGACGAAGCCATCGGCTCGCTCCTAGCCGCCCTGCCCGAGGCGCAGCGGCCGATCGCCCTGCTCTGCCTCGCCTTCGAGGAAGACTTCGCCGTCATCGACGGCGCCACCGCGCTCGTCCCGTGGCTGGCGGTCTGCCTGCCGTCGCGCTGGGCGCCGGAAAACAAGGTCGGTCGGCACTTCGGAGCGATCCACGCGCCGGTGGCCGACAGCGCGACGCTGATCGTTGCCGGCGAATCGCTGGCCCGTCTGGTGACGAGCGGCGAGCGCTGGGAGCGCTTCGTGTGGACGCTGTCGCCCGATGGTCGCCTGCACCAGCATCCGGCACGCGACGCGTGGCCGTGGCCCGCGGCCGAGGCCGGCCCGATCGGCGCGGCGGCGTTCTTCCGCAGCGAACGCCAGACCTTCATTCCGGTGCCGGGCACGACCCAGGCCGTGTTCACGATCCACGTCGAGACGCTGCGTCTCGACGACCCGTCGTTCGATGCCGGCGCCGCAAGGCGCGTCCACGACGCGCTGGCGAGCATGTCGGCGGCCGTGCTTGCCTATCGCGGTCTGGCCGAGGCGCGGGGCGATCTGCTGGCGTGGCTGGCGGCGCGCGCGAAAGGCGACGCGTCGCCGCAGCCATGAGGCCAGAACCGACCGGGCCCGACTTCCTGGTCGGGATCGGCGCACCGGCCTGCTGGGAAGGCAAGCAACGCTTCGTCATCCTTGACGACGGCTTCGGCGACGGCGCTCGCTTTTTCGCTGCCTGGTTGGCCTGGCGGGACGATCCGGCGCGCAGCACCTCGCTTCATTTCATCGCCATCGAGCCCGACCCCGGCGTGCTTGCCGGGCTGGCAGCCGCAGGCAGAGATGCGCGCTCGGCGCCGCTCGCCGCCCAGCTGATCGCCGCCTGGCCGCCGCACACGCCAGGACTGCACCCACTCGCCTTCGATGGCGGTGCCGTCCAGTTGCTGCTGGTCTTCGGCGACATTGCCGGCGCGCTGCCGAAGCTGCACGCCGAGGTCGATGCCTTCCTCGTCGCGACGTCGATGGAGACGCAGGGATCGCTCGAAGGGACGCGCCGCTTCTGCAAGGCATTGGCACGCCTGGCGGCGCCCGACGCCAGCGTGACGTCGGCGACGAACGACACCGGCGCGCACGACGCCCTCCTGGCCGCCGGCTTCAACTTCGCCGCGACGGCCGGCGGCCTCGATCGGGTCCCGGAGCGCTCGTTCACGGTGGCCCGCTTCGCGCCGCGACACCACCAGCCCGACCTGCCGCGCCGCGCCGCATCGCGGGCCGCGCGGGTGTCGGCCGACGAGCCGGTCGTCATCGTCGGCGCCGGCCTGGCCGGCAGCGCTGTCGCCGCTGCGCTGGCCGAGCAAGGGCGCACCAGCGTCGTCCTCGACCGCCGCGACAGCGTCGCTGCCGAGGCCTCGGGAAACGCTGCCGGCCTGTTCCACGGCGTCGTCCACCGGGCCGCCGGCCGCCATGCCCGCTGGCACCGGGCCGCCGCCCTTGCCGCACGCGGTGCGGTGTCGCGGGCGCTGGCGCAGGGCGAGCGTGGCAGCGTCGGCGGCTTGCTGCGGATCGAGCCGGAAGCGACCGATCGCGGCGACATGCAAGACACCATCGACCGCCTCGGCTTGCCGGCTGACTACGTCCGCGCCGTCGAGGCCGACGAAGCCAGCGAGATCGCGGCGGCACGCGTCAGCTCGCCGGCGTGGTACTTCCCGCACGGCGGCTGGATCGACCCGCGCGGGCTCGCGCGCTCCTTTCTCGGGCGGGCCGGCGACCGCGTCGACGTCCGGCTCGGCGTCGCGGTCGCGACGCTTCGGCGCGAGGGCGAGCGATGGGCCTTGCGCGATGCCGACGGCCGACTTCTGTTCGATGCTTCGGTCGTCGTGCTCGCGAACGCCGGCGGCGCACTGGACTTGCTCGGCCATCCAGCCTGGCCGATGACGCGCTCACGCGGGCAGCTGTCCGCCTCGGCGGCGGCGCACTGGGCTGCGACAGCGATCCCGCGCGTCCCCGTGGCCGGCGCCGGCTACGTGATGCCGGCGATTCAGGACTCGGTCTGGTTCGGCGCCAGCGCGCACGTGAACGACGGCGAGGCGGGCGTTCGCCGCAGCGACCATGCCGGCAACGTCGCCAGGCTGCAGGCGCTGCTGACGGAGCCGCCAATGCTCGATATCGAATCGCTGGCGGGTCGAACCGCCTTCCGCTGGTCGAGCGACGACCGCTTGCCGGTGATCGGCGCGGTGCCGTCCGCCTCGCTCGTTGCCGACGCCAACGTGCCGGTGGCGGCGGATTCCAGGCGACACGACCAGCCTCGTTTCGTGCCACGGGCGCCGGGTCTGTTCGTGATGACTGCGCTCGGCTCGCGTGGCATCGCCGCGGCGTCGCTCGGCGGTTCGGTGCTGGCTGCGCTCGTTACCGGCGCACCGGTACCGCTCGAAACCGACCTGCTCGATGCCATCGACCCGGCGCGCTTCGTGAGCCGGGCCGTGCGACGTGGTGGCCCGGACCGGCTCGCGGGCACGTCAACCGAGTCTCAGCCGGGGACGGAACCCGCGGCAGGTGGGTCGGCAGGTACCTGAGCTTCTTCGCCCTCGGCGCTCGGCTCACCGCCGGGGCCTGTCACCTTCCGGCCGGCCTTTCCCTTTTCCTTCTCTTCCTTCTTCTTTTTCTTGGCCAGCTCGCGCTGGCGCTTTTCGAACGAATAGTTGGGTTTGGCCACGGGCCGTCCTTCGTGTCTGCTGCACCCGATGTGCAAGGGCCGAGAGGTTACGCGGTTTTCACTGCCGCCCGATGCAGGCGGTCACGCTATGCAAGATCAGAACGCGAGGGTCTCGACGCCGTGCCTGGTGCCGAGCAGGCAGACCCGGGCCCGGTTGCGCGCGAAGATGCCGACGCAGACGACGCCGGGCCATTGGTTGACTTCGCACTCCAGCGCCGCCGGATCGTCGATGACGAGGCCGTGGACATCGAGGATGGCGCCACCGTTGTCGGTGACGACGCCTTCGCGCCTTCGCGCCGAGCCGCCCATCGCCGCGAAGCGCCGCGCCACCTGCGCCACCGCCATCGGCACGACCTCGACGGGCAGCGGGAAGCGGCCGAGACGGGCAACGCGTTTGGACTCGTCGGCGATGCAGACGAAAGTCTCGGCCAGGTCGGCGACGATCTTCTCGCGCGTCAGTGCCGCACCACCGCCCTTGATCATGCAGCCGGTGCCATCGATCTCGTCGGCACCGTCGATGTAGATCGGCAGCGACTCGACCTCGTTCGCCTCGTAGATGCGAAAGCCGTGCACGAGCAGCCGCGTCGTACTCCCCGAACTGCTCGACACGGCGCCGGCGATCCGTGCCGGCATCTCGGCCAGAGCGTCGATGAAGAGATTGACGGTGGTGCCCGAGCCGACGCCGATGACGCGCCCGGCCGGCACATGGGCGATCGCGGCCTGCGCCACCTGCCGCTTCAATTCGTCTTGATTCATGTCGATGGCGCGGTGCCGACCATCTGGGCCGGCACGACCCAGGCGTCGAACTGCTCCGCGGTGACCCAGCCCGAGCCGACGGCCGCTTCGCGCAAGGTGCTGCCGCTGGCATGCGCCTGCTTGGCGATCTTCGCGGCCTTGTCGTAGCCGATGCGCGGATTGAGCGCCGTGACCAGCATGAGCGAGCGTTGCACCAGCTCCTCGATGCGCGCCAGATCGGGTTCGATGCCGCGGGCGCAGTGCTCCTCGAAGCTGCGGGCGCCGTCGGCCAGCAGCCGCACGCTCTGCAAGAAGTTGTGGATCAGCACCGGCTTGAAGACGTTGAGCTCGAAATTGCCCGAGGCGCCAGCGATGTTGACGGCGACGTCGTTGCCGAGCACCTGAGCGGCCAGCATCGTCAGCGCTTCGCACTGCGTCGGATTGACCTTGCCCGGCATGATCGAGCTGCCCGGTTCGTTTTCTGGAATGCGGATTTCGCCGAGCCCCGACCGCGGCCCCGAAGCGAGCCAGCGCACGTCGTTGGCGATCTTCATGAACGACGCCGCCAGCGTCTTCAAGGCGCCGTGAGCGTGAACGATGGCGTCGTGGGCGGCGAGCGCCTCGAACTTGTTCGGCGCCGACACGAAAGGCAGGCCGGTACGCGCGGCGAGCTCGGCAGCGACGCGCTCGCCGAAGCCGGCCGGTGCGTTGAGGCCGGTGCCGACGGCGGTGCCGCCGAGCGCCAGCTCGCACAGATGCGGCAAGGCGGCGCGCAAGTGCGCCGAGCCGTGCTCGAGCTGCGCGACCCAGCCGGAAATCTCCTGGCCGAGCGTGAGCGGAGTCGCATCCTGCAGATGGGTGCGGCCGATCTTGACGATGTCGGCAATGGCTTCGGCCTTGCCGCGCAGCGTGTCGCGCAGCGTCGCCACCGCAGGCAACAACCGATTCGACACCGCTTCGACGGCAGCGACACTCATCGCCGTCGGGAAGACGTCGTTCGACGACTGGCTGCGATTGACCTCGTCGTTCGGGTGCACGAGGCGGGCGTCGCCGAGCGGGCCGCCGAGGATCTGCGAGGCGCGGTTGGCGAGCACCTCGTTCATGTTCATGTTGGTCTGCGTTCCCGATCCCGTCTGCCAGACCGAGAGCGGGAACTCACCGTCGTGGCGGCCAGCGAGGACTTCGTCGGCGGCAGCGACGATGGCATCGGCCTTGGCGCGCGCCAGCGTGCCGAGCTCGGCGTTGACGACGGCGCTGCTGCGCTTGACGAGCGCCAGCGCCTGCAGGAGCTCCTTCGGCATCTTCTCGGTGGAGATGTCGAAGTGGTGCAGCGAGCGCTCGGTCTGCGCCCCCCAAAGCCGGTCGGCTGCGACGGAAATCTCGCCGAAGGTGTCTTTTTCGATGCGTTGATCCGGCATCGGTGAAGTATGCAGCGTCGATGCCAAAATCTGCCAGCCTATGCGCTTCCTGCCCTCCCTCCCCTACCCGCTCGCGCGCTCGTTCCTGTTCGGCCTCGACCCCGAGCAGGCGCACGACCTGACCCTCAACGCGCTCGCCGCGATCCAGCACACGCCGCTGGTCTGCACGGTGACGCAGGAGCGCATCGCCGACCCGGTGACGCTGGCCGGCCTGCGCTTTCCGAATCGCATCGGCCTGGCTGCCGGACTCGACAAGAACGGCCGCTGCATCGACGCTTTCGGGGCGATGGGATTCGGCAGCGTCGAGGTCGGCACGGTGACGCCGCTGGCGCAGCCCGGCAACCCGAAGCCGCGCATCTTTCGGCTGCCCGAAGCCGACGCGCTCATCAACCGCCTGGGCTTCAACAACGACGGCCTGGCGGCGTTCGTCGCCAACGTCAGGCGCGCGCAGTTCAGGTCGCGCGGTGGCATCCTCGGCCTGAATATCGGCAAGAACGCGGCGACGCCGATCGAGCGCGCTGGCGACGACTACCTCGCCTGCCTCGCCGGCGTCTACCCGCACGCCGACTACGTGACGGTGAACATCTCGAGCCCGAATACGGAGAACCTGCGCGATCTTCAAAGCGACGCCGCCCTCGACGCGCTGCTCCAGGCGTTGCGCGCGCGCCGTGGCGAGCTCGCCGAAGAGCATGGCCGCGTCGTGCCTCTCTTCGTCAAGATTGCACCCGACCTCGATGGCGGCCAGATCGAGCGTGTGGCGGCGGCGCTGCTGCACAACGGCATCGACGGCGTCGTCGCGACCAACACGACGCTGGCCCGCAGCGCCGTGGCGCACCTGAGGCACGGCGGCGAGACCGGCGGCCTGTCGGGTGCACCGCTGCTGGCGGCCTCGAACCTCGTCGTCTCCCAACTGCGCACCGCCCTCGGCCCGGCCTACCCGATCATCGGCGTGGGCGGCGTCACGAACGCCGCCGATGCCGTCGCCAAGCGAGCCGCCGGCGCCGACATCGTCCAGATCTACACCGGCTTCATCTACAAGGGCCCGGCGCTTGTCAGCCAGGCCGCGATGGCGATGGCGATGGCGAGGGCGAGGGCATCGTCATGACCGCGTTTCTTCGCGGGCGGCTCGCCGGAGTGGTGCGAACACGTGGCGCACACGCGGCGCTGTCTCTGCTTGTCTTCGTCTTCGCCGGTTGCAGCTCGCTGCCCCGCGTCACGCCCGACATCCTGCGCAACGACACCGACAGCGTCCAGTTTCAGACCGCGAGCGGCAGGATCCTCTCGCCGGAGCGCAGCCGCGCGCTTGTCGAACGCCTGGTCGGCAGCGGCGAGGAGAGCGACCTCCTCGCGCACCACCTCGCCATCGAACAGGCCGTCTCCGACAGCCCGCTGTCGCTCGGCAATCGCGTCGTCATCCTCGAGGACGGCCCTGCGACCTACGCCGCGATGTTCGGCGCGATCGATTCGGCGCGCGACAGCATCAACATGGAGACCTACGTCCTCGACGACGACGAAGTCGGCCAGCGCTTCGCCGATGCCCTCATCCGCAAGCAGTCGGGCGGCGTCCAGGTCAACCTGATCCGCGACAGCATCGGCACGCTCGGCACGTCGAAGGCCTACTTCAAGCGTCTCGTCGATGCCGGCATCCGCGTCGTCGAATTCAATCCGGTCAACCCGCTGGCGGCCAAGGCGGGCTGGGACGTGAACCAGCGCGACCATCGCAAGCTCCTCATCGTCGACGGTCGCAGCGCCATCATGGGCGGCATCAACATCAGCAGCGTCTACTCGGGCGGCTCGGGCCCCAACTCCAGTGACTTCGGCAGCCGTGGCGGCAGTGGCGGCAGTACCGACAAGAAGTCGGCCCTGCCGTGGCGCGATACCGACCTCCTCATCGAAGGCCCCGTAGTGGCGCCGCTGCAAAAGCTCTTCATCGAGACATGGCAGAACCAGAAAGGCCCCGACCTCGGCTCGCGCCAGTACTTTCCGCCGCTCGAGCGCCAGGGCTCGGAGGTCGTGCGGGTGATCGGCAGCAGCCCCGAAGACCCGTTCAGCCTGATCTACGTCACCTTGATCTCGGCCATCAACAGTGCCGAAAAGGAGATCCTGCTCACCAACGCCTACTTCGTACCCGACCCGCAGTTGATGCAGGCGCTGATCCGCGCCGTCGCCCGCGGCGTCGACGTCAACATGATCGTGCCGAGCACGACCGACTCGTCGCTCGTCTTCCACGCCGGCCGCTCCCACTACGAGCCGCTGCTGCGCGCAGGCGTCAAGCTCAACGAGCGGCGTGGCGCCCTGCTGCATGCCAAGACGGGACTGATCGACGGCGTCTGGTCGACCGTCGGCTCGACCAATCTGGACTGGCGCAGCTTCCTGCACAACCAGGAACTGAGCGCCATCATCCTCGGGCCCGAGTTCGGCGCAAAGATGCGCGAGGCGTTCGATCGCGATCTCGCCGCCTCCGACGCGATCACGCTCGCCGACTGGGAACATCGCTCCATCACAACCCGCGTCAAGGAAATGTTCGCCCGCCTCTGGGAGTACTGGCTGTGAGCCGCACGCGCACCTTCTTTCGCAACGTCGGCGCCGTGCCGGCAGTGGTCTTGTTCCTTGCCTTCGTCTGCGCCGCAACGCTCGCGACGCCAGCTCGGGCGCAAGACGCCGGCAACATGCGCGCGCGTTACACGAGCCTGCACGACAGGCTGGCCAGCAACCAGTTCGGCAAGCCACTGGTGCTCGAGTCGGTGCAGACCTCGGGCAATCTCCGCGGCGACGTCTATGCCGTGGTCGACCATCCCTTCGCGATGGTGCAGCAGGCGCTGCAATCGCCGGAGCGCTGGTGCGACATCCTCATCCTTCATCTCAACGTCAAGCGTTGCCGCGTCGCCGGCGGCGGCAAGTCGCTGAGCTTGAGCGTCGGCCGCAAGTTCGACCAGCCCATCGAAGACACCTATCAGCTCGACTTCGCCTATCAGCTCGCCGCGGCCACCCCCGAGTACCTGCAAGTGCAGTTGAGTGCCGAGGAAGGCCCGCTCAGCACCCACAACTACCGCATCCAGGTCGAGGCGATTCCGGTCGAAGGCAAGCGCAGCGTCGTTCACATGTCGTACGCCTACGGCTACGGCTTCGCGGCCCGAATGGCAATGCAGACCTATCTGGCGACGATAGGCAGCAGCAAGGTCGGCTTCACGATCCTCGAGCGCAAGGCCGACGCCAAGACCATCTACCAGGGCGGTGTGCTCGGGCTGCTCGAGCGCAACACGATGCGCTACTACCTGGCGATCGAAGCCTACCTCGCCGCTTACGCGCTGCCGCCCGGAGAGCAGGTCGAGCGGCGCATCCACGAGTGGTACGGCAGCACCGAGCGGTACGCCACCCAGCTGCACGAGATGGACCAGGCCGAGTACCTCGACATGAAGCGCAAGGAAATCAAGCGCCAGCAGCCGAACTGAGCCGCTGCCCCGGGGGCGGCTAGAAGATCAGCGCGACGCCGGTCTTCGACTGCAGTTCTTCCTTGGTCACGCCGTCGGCGATCGCCGAGACCTCGAGGCCGCGTGGCGTGACCTCCATCACCGCGAGGTCGGTGATGATCCGGTTGACTACGCCCAGGCCCGTGAGCGGCAGCGTGCATGCCGGCAGGATCTTGAGGTCGATGGTGCCGTCTTTCTTCTTCGCGACATGCTCCATCAGCACCAGGACGCGCGCGACCCCGGCGACGAGGTCCATCGCCCCGCCCATGCCCTTGACCATCTTGCCGGGGATCATCCAGTTGGCAAGATCGCCCTTCGCACTGACCTGCATGGCACCGAGGATCGAGAGGTTGATTTTGCCGCCGCGGATCATCGCGAACGAATCGTGCGAGCCGAAGATCGACGAGCCGGCGATCGTCGTCACCGTCTGCTTGCCGGCGTTGATGATGTCGGCGTCGACCTCGTCTTCGGTCGGGAACGGGCCGATGCCGAGCATCCCGTTCTCGCTCTGCAGCCAGACCTCGACGCCGGCTGGCATGTGGTTGGCCACCAGGGTCGGCAGGCCGATGCCGAGGTTGACGTAGAAGCCGTCCTTCAGCTCGGCGGCCGCGCGCTCGGCCATCTGATCGTGTGTCCAGGCCATGTCAGGCTCCCTCTTTCTCGGCCGCTTTCGCGATCACGTCGAGTGCTTCCTTCACCACCGCGTCTGCAGGCGCCGACGCTCGCACGGTGCGCTTCTCGATCCGCTTCTCGGGCGTGGCGTTGAGCACGATGCGGTGCACGTAGATTCCGGGCAAGTGCACGGCATCGGGGTCGATGGAGCCGGTCTCGACGATCTCCTCGACCTCGACGATGGTGATCTTGCCGGCCATCGCCACCGCCGGGTTGAAGTTGCGCGCGGTGCGCCGGAACACCAGGTTGCCCGACTTGTCGGCCCGCTGGGCCTTGACCAGCGAGACCTCGGGCACCAGCGCCCGCTCCATCACGTAGGTGTGGCCATCGAAGTCGCGTGTTTCCTTGCCCTCGGCGACCAGGGTGCCGACGCCGGTGCGGGTGAAGAAAGCGGGAATGCCGGCGCCGCCTGCGCGCAGCTTTTCGGCGAGCGTGCCTTGCGGCGTGAACTCGAGCTCGAGCTCGCCGGCAAGGTACTGGCGCTCGAACTCCTTGTTCTCGCCGACGTAGCTCGAGATCATGCGTTTGATCTGCCGTGTCTCGAGCAGCATGCCGAGACCGAAGCCGTCGACGCCGGCGTTGTTGGAGATGACGGTGAGGTCCTTGACCCGCGAGTCGCGCAACGCCTCGATCAGCGCTTCGGGGATACCGCACAGGCCGAAGCCGCCGACGGCCATCAGCTGGCCGTCGTGGACGACGCCGGCGAGTGCCGCGGCGGCGCTGGGAAATATCTTGTTCATCGGCAGCGCCTTGGAGACTGGTGTTTGTGAGAGCACGGATTATCAACGCCTGCTCCCTAGAATCGCGGCCAGGAGACTTCGCCAAATGAACGCCGCCGACCTCGAAGCCATCCTCGTCGGGCTCGCTGCCGACTACGTCAAGCAGCTCGCTCTTCGCGTCGACGAAGTTTCCACCGGGCGCGTCGTTCTTTCGATGCCCATGGCTCCCTCATTGGTGCACAGCGGCGGCGTTTTGTGCGGCCAGGCGATCATGGCTGCCGCCGACACGGCAATGCTGATGGCCATGATCGCCCAGCTCGGCGAGTTCAGGCCGATGACGACGGTGCAGCTGCAGACGAGCTTCGTTCGACCGGTGCCGAATTCGGTGGAGAGCGTGCGGATCGTGGCCACGGTGCTGCGCCACGGCAAGTCGTTGTCCTATGGCGAGGTCGCCTTCAGCACGCCCGACGGCAAGCTCGCCGCCCACGCGACCACAACTTACGCGCTGATCTGAAGGGCCGGTTCCGCGGCGGCGCTGTCGTTGGCGGCCGCTGGCTCCTGGCCGAGCCAGCGGGCGACGATGAGGCCGAGCCGGTGCAGCTCGATCGGCTTGCTGAGGTAGTCGTCCATGCCATTGGCCAGGCAATGCTCGCGGTCGCCGCTCAGCGCGTTGGCCGTCAGCGCGATGATCGGCGTGCGCGGTAAACCAGTGCGCGCCTCGAGGTCGCGGATTATCCGGGTGGCCGCGAAGCCGTCCATCACCGGCATCTCGCAATCCATCAGCACGGCATCGAAGCGGCGCTCGCGAAAGAGTGCGATGGCTTCCGTGC
>JAYTYH010000651.1:0-2271 GCA_043742485.1 Rhizobacter sp. | reverse complement strand
CGGTGTGTTCGCGAGCAACACCTCGACGTTGCCGATCAGCGGCCTGGCGGCGGCGAGCGTACGGCCGGCGAGCTTCGTCGGCCTGCACTTCTTCTCGCCCGTGCACCGGATGCCGCTGGTCGAGATCATCCGCGGCGAGCAGACCAGTGACGAGACGCTGGCGCGCGCCTACGACTACGTGGTGGCGCTCGGCAAGACGCCGATCGTCGTCAACGACTCGCGCGGCTTCTTCACCAGCCGCGTCTTCGGCACCTACGTGATGGAGGGCGCCGCGATGCTCGCCGAAGGCGTCGCCGCGCCATTCGTCGAACATGCGGCGCTGGCGGCCGGGATGCCGGTCGGCCCGTTGGCAGTGCTCGACGAGACCTCGCTCGCGCTTTCGGTGCACGTGATGGAACAGGCCCGCGCCGATGCCGCCGAAGCCGGCTCGTCGTGGCAGGCCTCGGCCGGTGAACGGCTCGTCGAGCGCATGGTCAAGGACCTCGGGCGGCCGGGCCGGGCCGGCGGTGGTGGTTTCTACGACTATCCGAAGGGTGAGGCCAAGCGGCTCTGGCCCGGCCTGAAGGCCACGTTCGAGAAGCAGGGTCCGGGCGTCGACATCGACGAGCTGCGCCAGCGCCTGCTCTATCGGCAGTCGATCGAGACCGCGCGCTGCCTCGCCGAGGGCGTGCTGACGAGCGTGGCCGAAGCCAACATCGGCTCGATCCTGGGCATCGGCTTTCCGGTCTGGACGGGCGGGGCGATCCAGTTCATCGCCTCGGAAGGCGAGGCGCGCTACTTCGCCAATGCCGAACTCCTCGCCGCGCGCCACGGCGAGCGATTCGCGATTTCGCCGGCGCTGCGCGACTCGACCCTGCGCGCGCTCGCGGAACACAGGGCAAGGTTGTCATCCTGAGCAGCGGGAAGGCCCTCGCGCACCCGCTCCAGCCGCTACGATCGCGCCAGCCACCCTCGCCGGAGAAATCGCATGTTGTTCGTCGTCATCGGCGTGATCCTGATCCTGCTGAACCTGTTCAACGTCGGTGTCATCGGGACCTGGAACTGGGAGCTTTTCGGCGACCTCTGGAAGATGGCGCTGCCGTTCGCGTTCGCCGCCGCCTGGTGGATCTGGTCGGATCTCTCGGGCCTGAACAAGCAGCGCGAGATGAACCGCATGGAGAAGAAGAAGCAGGACCGGCGCAAGGAAAACCTCGCCGCGCTCGGTATGGACACGCGGGCCCGGCGCAAGGCCCAGAAACGGTAGCGCCGGTGCCGGTCGGGCCGCCGTTCAGTCAGTCGCCGTCGAGCACCGCTCCCTTGCTGGCGCTCGACGCATTCCTCGCGAACTTGGCCAGCACGCCGCGCGTATAGCGCGGCTTCGGCGCCACCCAGCGGGCGCGCCGCGCCGCCAGCACGTCGTCGCCGATGTCGACCTGCACCAGGAGGCGATGGGCATCGATGGTGATCGAGTCGCCCTCCTCGACGAGGGCGATGTTGCCGCCGGCGTAGGCCTCGGGCGCGACGTGGCCGACGACCATGCCCCAGGTGCCGCCCGAGAAGCGCCCGTCGGTGACGAGGCCCACCGATTCGCCGAGGCCCTGGCCGATGAGCGCGCTGGTCGGCGCCAGCATCTCCGGCATTCCAGGCGCGCCCTTCGGGCCGAGGTAACGCAGCACCATGACGTCGCCGGCGACGATGCGTCGCTCCATGATGGCGGCCATCGCCGACTGCTCGTCGTCGAACACGCGCGCCGGGCCGGTGATGACCGGATTCTTGAGGCCGGTGATCTTGGCCACCGCGCCTTCGGGCGACAAGTTGCCGCGCAGGATGGCGAGGTGGCCGTGCGCGTACATCGGATTCGAGATCGGCCGGATCACGTCCTGGTCGGCGCGCGGTGCGTCGGGCAGCGCGGCGAGCACCTCGGCGATGGTCTTGCCGGAGATCGTGACGCAGTCGCCGTGCAGGAGGCCCGCAGCGAGCAGCGTCTTCATCACCTGCGGGATGCCGCCGGCGCGATGCAGGTCGACGGCGAGGTACCTGCCCGACGGCTTGAGGTCGCAGAGCACCGGCACCTTCTGCCGCACCCGCTCGAAGTCGTCGATCGTCCACTCGACCTCGGCGGCGTGGGCGATGGCCAGGAAGTGCAGCACGGCGTTGGTCGAGCCACCGGTCGCCATCACGACGGAGATCGCGTTCTCGATGCTCCTCTTCGTGACGATGTCGCGCGGCTTGAGGTCGTTCTTCACCGCCTCGACCAGCACGTGCGCGGCCGCGGTCGCGGCGCCGACGATC
>JAYTYH010000650.1:0-8153 GCA_043742485.1 Rhizobacter sp. | reverse complement strand
CCTTCAACCCGAAGAACAGTCGCATCGATTCGCCGGTCTCGGCTGCCCAGGGCTACGACTCGGTCTACCTGCTGGCCGCGGCCATCAAGCAGGCCGGCTCGACCGAGGGGCCGAAGATCAAGGCTGCGCTCGAGGACCTGAAGACCCCGGTCGACGGTGTGGTCACGACCTACAACAAGCCCTTCTCCAAGGGCGACCACGAAGCGATCACCGCCAACATTCCGGTGCTCGGCGAGGTCAAGAGCCAGAAGGTCGTCTACGCCTACCCGGACGACCAAAAGACAGCCTCCGAAGTGCGCGTGAAGGACGTCAACGCCAAGGGCGCGCTTACGGCTGCTCCGAAGAAGAAGTAGGCTTCGCCCTCCTGCTCGACGCCGCCACGGGCTCGGCCCGCGGCGGCGTTGTTTCTTCGCCTTCCTGCGGCCCCCTTCCAAGGCGCATTTTTTGACCATGAATATCCCGATCCTGACCCAGCTCGTCTACAGCGGAATCGCGCTCGGGATGATCTACGCGGTCATCGCCTTCGGCTACCAGCTGACCTTCCAGACCTCCGACACCCTTAACTTCGGCCAGGGCGATGCGCTGATGCTCGGCGCGCTGGTCGGCCTGACGCTGGTCGGCCTCGGCGTCAACTACTGGCTGATGATCCCGCTGGTATGCGTCTTCGGCGCGCTGCAGGGGGCTTTCGTGGAGCGCATCGGCGTGCGGCCGGCGCTCAAGATCAAGTCGGAATTCGGCTGGATCATGTCAACCATCGCGCTCGGCATCATCTTCAAGAACGTGGCCGAGAACGTCTGGGGTCGCGACGATCTGCGCTTCCCTTCGCCACTGCCGGAAGCGCCGATCAAGGTGTTCGGCGCAAACGTGTTGCCGATGGAGATCCTGGTTGTCGTCGGTGCGGTGGCGATGATGCTGGCGGTCGAGGTGTTCAACCGCCGCTCGATCTACGGCAAGGCCGTGGTCGCCACCTTCAACGACCGCGACGCCGCCAAGCTGATGGGCATCAACACCGGCCTCGTGATCACCTTCTCGTACGCGCTCTCCTCAATGAGCGCGGCCTTCGCCGGCGTGCTGATCGCGCCGCTCACCCTCACCGGCGCCACCATGGGCGCGGTGCTCGGCTTGAAGGCCTTCGCCGTGGCCATCATCGGTGGGCTGACCTCGGGCATGGGCATCATCGTCGGCGGCATCATCCTCGGCATCGCCGAAACGACGACCGGCTACTACATCTCCACCGGCTACAAGGACGTACCCGGGCTGGTGCTGCTGCTGATCGTGCTGGCGGTGCGTCCGGCCGGCCTGTTCGGCAAGACATCGATCAAGAAAGTATGAAGCTGCTTCGTTACGGCGCCGCGGCGCTCGGCGTGATCGCCCTCGTGCTCTTCCCGATCGCGATCGACAACCCTTACTACATCCACTTGCTCGAGACGATCATGATCTACGCGATCCTGCTCTTCGGGCTCGACATCGTGGTCGGATACACCGGGCAGGTCTCGCTCGGCCACGCCGGCCTGTTCGGCATCGGCGCCTACACCGCCGGCGTGATGGTGCTCAAGCTCGGCACGCCCTTGCTGATCACCCTCATCGGCGCCGTCGGCATCACGGCGGTCTTCGGTGCGCTGCTGGCCCTGCCGGCACTGCGGGTGACCGGCCCCTACCTCGCCATGGTGACGCTGGCCTTCGGCACCATCGTGCAGATCCTCATCAACGAGATGAGCTTCCTGACCGAAGGCCCGCTCGGCATCAAGCTCACCAAGCCCAGGCTGTTCGGCCTGCAACTCGACGATCGCATGTTCTTCTGGCTGGTCGTGGTGCTGCTGCTGTTGTCGCTCGTGTTCGTCCACCGGGTGCTGAAGTCGCAGCTCGGGCGTGCCTTCGAGGCCCTGCGCGGCAGCCCCGTCGCCTCCGACTGCATGGGCGTCTCGGTGTATCGCTACAAGGTCTATGCGTTCGTCATCAGCGCCGGCCTGGCCGGCCTCGCCGGCTCGCTCTACGCGTTCTCCGAACAGTACATCTCGCCCAACACCTACAACTTCGAGCTTACGGTGCTGTTCCTGTTGGCCGTCATCATGGGCGGCCGCAAGACGCGCACCGGCGCGATGCTGGGCGCCACCATCATCGTCATGCTGCCCAAGCTGCTCGACGATCTCGAGCTCTTCCGCTACGTCTCGGTCTCGCTCGCCGTGCTCGTCCTGGTCGTGGCCGTCGTGGCGGTGCGCCGCGGCCTGCGCACGTCAACCCAGATGGCGATCCCGGTGGTCGGCACGATCGCGCTCGCGGGCGTCTCCTTCTGGCTGCAGACGATGACCGACTGGCGGCTCTCAATCTTCGGCGTGATCACGCTGTTCGTCGTGTACTACCTGCAGGACGGCATCGTCGGCTTCGTGCGCAGCGCCCTCAACTTGAAGCGCGGGGTGCTGCTGCCCGAGGTCCAG
Source organism: Rhizobacter sp. (assembly GCA_043742485.1). GTDB lineage: Bacteria > Pseudomonadota > Gammaproteobacteria > Burkholderiales > Burkholderiaceae_C > Schlegelella_A. The sequence continues at coordinate 5,718 of JAYTYH010000650.1, read as the reverse complement.
GCGGGTGCGACGCCCTTGGGCGATGCGCTCTCGATCGCCTCGGCCGGAGCGCCGGCCGGCAACATTCTCGAGACCTCGCATGTGCTGATGCAGTTCGGCGGCCTGAAGGCGCTGAACGACGTCGACCTTGTCGTCAGGCGCGGCTCGATCCACGGCCTGATCGGGCCCAACGGCTCCGGCAAGAGCACGATGATGAACGTGCTGACCGGCATCTATACGCCCACCGCCGGCAGCATCCTCTTCGCCGGCAAGTCGCTGGTCGGCCGGGCCTCGGCCGACATCGCGCTCTCGGGCGTGGCTCGCACGTTCCAGAACGTGCAGCTGTTCGGCGAGATGACGGCCCAGGAAAACGTGCTGGTCGGCCTGCACCACACCTTCCGCAGCAACCTGATCGACGTGGCGCTGTCGACGCCACGGTTCCGGCGCGAGCGCGCAGCGGCGCGGGGTCGAGCCCTGGGCCTGCTCGACTTCGTCGGCCTGCGCGAGTTCGCGGCCGAAGAAGCGCGCAACCTGCCCTACGGCAAGCAGCGCCTGCTCGAGATCGCCCGCGCGCTGGCGCTCGACCCCGAACTGCTTCTTCTCGACGAGCCGGCCGCGGGCCTGACGGCGCCCGACATCAAGGAGCTGATCGTCTTCATCCGCAAGATCCGCGAGCATGGTGTCACAGTGATCCTGATCGAACACCACATGGACGTCGTGATGAGCATGTGCGACCGCGTCTCGGTGCTCGATTTCGGCCAGAAGATCGCTGAGGGCACACCCGCGGAGGTACAGGCCGATCCCAAGGTGATCGAGGCCTATCTGGGCGGCGACGGCGCCGAGGTGCAGCCGGCATGAGCGCGCCGATGCTCACCATCAGCAACCTCGTCGCGGGCTACGGCAAGGTGCAGGTGCTGCACGGCATCTCGATCGAGGTGCCCAAGGGCCAGGTCGTGACGCTGATCGGCTCGAACGGCGCCGGCAAGACGACGACCATGCGTGCGGTCTCGGGAATGATCGCGCCGAGCGCCGGCACGATCACGCTCAACGGCAAGCGCATCGAGGGCCTGGAGTCGTACACGATCGCCAAGCTCGGGCTGGCGCATTCGCCCGAGGGCCGGCGCGTCTTCGCGACCATGACGGTCACCGACAACCTGCGCCTCGGCGCCTTCCCACGGCTGACGGGCAGCCGCCCGCGCGGCGACGTCGAGGCCGATCTCGAGCGCGCGATGGAGCTCTTCCCGCGCCTGAAGGAGCGACGCACGCAGCTCGCCGGCACGCTCTCCGGCGGCGAGCAGCAGATGCTGGCGATGGCGCGCGCGACCATGCTCAACCCCGACGTCGTCCTCCTCGACGAACCGTCGATGGGGCTGGCGCCGATCCTCGTCAACGAGGTTTTTCGCATCATTGCCAGACTCAAGGCCGAAGGCGTGACGATGCTGCTCGTCGAGCAGTTTGCCGCCGCCGCACTCGCCGTCGCCGACTACGGCTACGTGCTCGAGAACGGCCGCATTTCGGTTCACGGCCCGGCCGAGCAATTGCGCGACGATCCGGCCGTGCGCGCCGCCTACCTGGGCGGCTCGCACTGAGTCGAGAGCGGAGGCCCTCGCCGTGACCATCGCACCGGGCGAGGCGCTGGCCGCCCTCTGGTCATCGGCCGGGCTGCGGGCCCAGACGCTCACGGCCGCGGTGCTCAGCGGCGCCGAGCCGGTGCTGCCGTCGTCCTTCGCGGTCGGCACGGCGGCGCAGGCGTCGCTGGCGGCAGCGGCGCTAGCCGCTGCGGAGGTCGGCCGGCTTCGCAACGGCGTCGAGCAGCAGGTCGCCGTCGACATGCGCGAGGCGGCGCTCGAATGCTGCGGATACTTCACCGTCGACGGTGAGGCGCCGGTCGCATGGGACCCGATCGCCGGCCTCTATCCGTGCGGGGCGGCCGGCCAGAGTGGCTGGATTCGGCTGCATACCAACTTCGCGCACCACCGCGACGGCGTCTTGCGGCTGCTCGAGCTGCCGGCCGGGCCGGGCAGCGAACGATCGGCCGTCGCTGTCGCCCTGACGCGCTGGACGGCGCTCGCCTTCGAAGCCGCGGCCACCGAGGCCGGCCTCGTCGTCGCTGCCCTTCGCACGCACGAGGAATGGCTCGCACATCCGCAGGCCGCTGCGGTGGCGGCGCTGTCGCTGATCGCGATAGAGCGCATCGGCGATGCGCCGCCGCTGCCATGGCCCGCGCTGCCGCCATCGGCGCGTCCGCTCGACGGCCTGCGCGTGCTGGACCTGACCCGCATCCTCGCCGGCCCGGTGGCCGGGCGCACGCTGGCCGCCTACGGTGCCGACGTGATGCTGGTGAACTCGCCGCACCTGCCCAACATCGACGCCATCGCCGACACCAGCCGCGGCAAGCGCTCGGCCCTCGCCGATCTGCGCAGCAACGCCGGCCGGGCGGCACTGCGCAGCGTCGTCGCCGAGGCCCACGTCTTCCTGCAAGGTTATCGGCCGGGAAGCATGGCCGCGCTCGGCTTCGGCGTCGACGACGTCGTTCGCCTTCGCCCCGGCATCGTCTGCGCGTCGCTCTCGGCCTACGGTCGGCTTGGTCCGTGGTCCGCCCGGCGTGGCTTCGATTCGCTGGTGCAGACCGCCACCGGCTTCAACGTCGACGAAGCCCGTGTTGCGGGCGGGTCGACACCGAAGGCGCTGCCGATGCAGATCCTCGACATGGCCTCGGGCTTCCTGCTCGCGTTCGGCATCGCCGCTGCGCTCGGCCGGCAACGCCAGGAGGGCGGCAGCTGGCACGTGCAGGTGTCGCTGGCGCGAACCGGGCAGTGGCTGCGCGAGCTCGGCCGCGTCGAAGGCGGCTCATCGACTCCGTCGCCCGACTTCGCGTCGCAGCTGGAGACCACCGCGTCGGGCTTCGGCGCGCTGACGGCGCTGCGCCACACTGCCCGCTTCACGCAAACGCCGGCGGCCTATTCGCGAGCGTCGGCCCGGCCAGGAAACGACCCGCTCTCGTGGTCGGCACCGTGACAGAATTCGCCCGCTCCGGCCGCACCCCACCTTGAATCTTGTCTTCCCGCACACCTTCGTACCGTGGTTTCGCACGGTCGCTCCGCACATCCACGCATACCACGGCAAGACCTTCGTGGTCGCGATCGCCGGCGAGCTGATTGCCGCCGGCAAGCTGGCGTCGTTCGCCCAGGATCTCGCCATCCTCCAGGCGATGGGCATCCGGATCGTGCTCGTGCACGGCTTCCGACCGCAGGTCAACGAGCAACTGCGCTCGAAGGGCCATGAGTCGCGCCACAGCGGCGGCATGCGCATCACCGATCCGGTCGCGCTCGACAGCGCCCAGGAGGCCGCCGGTCAGCTTCGCTTCGAGATCGAGGCGGCGTTCTCGCAAGGCTTGCCGAACACGCCGATGGCCAATGCGATCGTGCGCGTCGTCTCGGGCAACTTTCTCACCGCGCAGCCGATCGGCGTCGTCGACGGCGTCGACTTCATGCACAGCGGCATCGTTCGCAAGGTCGATGCCGTCGCCATTCGCCGCGCCATCGACATCGGCGCCATGGTGCTGCTCTCGCCGTTCGGTTTCTCGCCGACGGGCGAGGCCTTCAACCTGACGATGGAAGACGTCGCCACGGCGACGGCGATCGCGTTGCAGGCCGACAAGCTGCTGTTCGTCACCGAAGTGGCAGGCATCCACGAAGTGCCGGCCGATCACGACACGCCGATCGACACCGAGCTCGCCCTCGCCGACGCCGAGCGACTGCTCGCCGCGATGCCGCGCCCGCTGCTGCCGACCGACACTGCCTTCTACCTGCAGTACTGCGTGCGGGCCTGCCGTGGTGGCGTCGAGCGGTCGCACATCCTGCCCTTCGCCATCGACGGCTCGTTGTTGATGGAAGTGTTCACGCACGACGGCATCGGCACGATGGTCGTCGACGAGAAGCTCGAGAGCCTGCGCCAGGCCACCGCCGACGACATCGGTGGCGTGCTGCATCTGATCGAGCCCTTCGAGCGCGACGGCACCCTAGTCAAGCGCGACCGGACCGAGATCGAGCGCGATATCGATAACTACACGGTGATCGAGCACGACGGCGTGATATTCGGATGTGCCGCGCTCTATCCGTACCCGGAGGCGAGAACCGCAGAAATGGCGGCGCTCACGGTATCGCCACAGGTGCAGGGCCAAGGCGACGGCGAGCGCATATTGAAACGGGTCGAGCAGCGCGCCCGTTCTCTCGGTCTGGACAGCATATTCGTGCTGACGACGCGGACGATGCACTGGTTCATCAAGCGAGGTTTCGTGCAGGCCGACCCCGACTGGCTCCCGGAAGCACGCAAGCGCAAGTACAACGGGGACCGACGTTCACAGGTATTCGTGAAGAAGTTGAGCTGACGCAATTACGGAATGCGGCGCCGATAGGCACTGCAACGGAGAAAACCATGGCAAGAATCGTTCAGTGCGTCTATCTCAAGCGCGAAGCCGAGGGTCTCGACTACGCGCCTTATCCCGGAGATCTGGGCAAGCGGATCTATGCGTCGGTGAGCAAGGAAGCCTGGGCGGCCTGGCTCAAGCATCAGACCATGCTGGTGAACGAGAATCGGCTCAATCTGGCCGACCAACGATCGCGTCAATATCTCGCCCGCCAGATGGAGAATTTCTTCTTCGGCGGTGGTGCCGAGCAACCCATGGGATACGTGCCGCCAACGGCCTGAACCTTCGATAGAATCTTGCTCGGCATATTCAACGCGGGCGAAAAGGATTCAACATGGCGACGTTGCAGGAACTGTTGGCGCAAAAAGAGGCGCTGGACCTCCAGATCGAACAAACCAAGTCGAGCGAGCGCGGCGAGGCGGTCGATAAGGTTCGCTCACTGATGGCCGAATATGGTTTGACCGTGGCAGATCTCGGCCCTCGCACGGGCAGATCGGCCGCGCGCAAAACCAAGCAAGGCAGTGGTGCCAAGGTGGCCGCGAAGTATCGCAATGCGTCCACCGGCGAATCATGGAGCGGCCGTGGGCTGCAGCCGCGCTGGCTCAAGGCGGCCATCGCCAGCGGCCGCAAGATCGGTGACTTCGCAGTCTGAGCCTGGGCCGGCTCGTAGCAGGCCGTTTCTGTGCGAGAGCCGCGGCTAGACTGCCGCAGTGATCCCGCCGGCCTTCGTTCACGACCTCCTTGCCCGTGTCGACATCGTCGAGATCGTCGGCCGCTCGGTCGAGCTGAAGCGGGCCGGGGCGACCTGGAAGGGTCTTTGTCCCTTTCACGGCGAAAAGTCGCCCAGCTTCACGGTCAGCCCGTCGCGGCAGACGTACCACTGCTTCGGTTGTGGCGTTCATGGCAACGCCGTCGGGTTCCTGATGGAGCAGCACGGCATGGGTTTCATCGACGCCGTGCGCGACCTCGCCCAGCAGGCTGGGCTCGCCGTTCCCGAAGACACCGCCACGCCGGCTGAACGCGACCAGGCCGTCGCCCAGAAGCAACGGCAGGCGACGCTCAGCGACGTGCTGGCGAAGGCGGCCGACGGTTATCGGCGCCAGCTCAAAGCCAGCGACCGCGCCATCGCCTACCTCAAGGGCCGAGGGCTGAGCGGCGAGGTCGCGGCTCGCTTCGGCCTGGGCTATGCGCCGGAGGGTTGGCGCAGCCTGGCCAGCACCTTCCCCGAGTACGACGATCCCTTGCTGGAGGAGAGCGGGCTCGTCATCAGCCATGCTGCCGAGGGCGACGCGGCGGCGCCAGCCGCTGCC
>JAYTYH010000649.1:0-6396 GCA_043742485.1 Rhizobacter sp. | reverse complement strand
GCACCGGTCACGGCATCGGGCGACAAGCCGAGCCTGATCGCAGGCTCTCCTGCAGCCGGCGCTGCGATCGCCGGCACGGCCCCGATGCGCATGCTCGATTCGCTCGATGCCGCCAAGGTCGCGCAGGCGAAGCGCTCGCCGTTGCCGCGCAGCCCGTGGCTGCCGTTGCTGGCGCTCGCGATCGTGCTTGCGGTGGCGTTCTGGTGGCGCAGCCAGGTCCAGGAGGCGTCGCCGGTGGCGACGGAGACCACGGCTACCGCGATTCGGATGCCTGCCGTCGACGTGCCCGCGATCAGCACGCCAGTGGCGTCGCCAGCCGCGTCTGCGAGCGTCGCTGTCGAGGAGTCGGCCGGTGCTGCGCGGATCGAGCGCAGCAACGACGGCAATCCGCTCTCGCCGCGCCCGTTCGCGCGGGCTGAAGCGCCGCCCCTGGTGGGCACCGCAGCGTCATCCGCGAGCGCCACCCGCACGCCTTCAGTGTTCTCGGCGCGGCCCGCCGGCCTGCCTCCGCCTTCCAACGCCACGACGATCGCTGCGGCGAACGCTCGTACCAGACCGCCTGGGATCCGGGCCGCCGAGATCGCCAGGAACGCTGACACCGCGCCGACGCAGACCACCAGCGATCCCGACGTGACGCTTCTGAGCGCCATGCTCGCCCGCCTTTCGGGCGACGCCGAGGTGTCGGCCGGCACACAGCGGCCGACGATCGCTCAGCTCGTCGAGCGCTGCGAAGCGCGCGCCACCAAGGATTCGATCGAGGCCTTCGAGTGCAAGCGGCGCATCTGCGCGGGCTATTGGGGCAAGGCCGACGCTTGCCCCATGTCGCTGGCGCCGAAGAAGAACTGAGCCGCAGCCTTCTTCACCGAGCGGTCATCGGCCGGCCTCGGTCACTGTCGGCACGTACTTCGCGATCGCCGCGATCTGCTCTTCCTTCAGCGCCGCGCGGTAAGACGGCATGACGCCGATCCCACTCCGCAGCGCCGCCGCGCAGGCAAAGACGCAACCGCAACCGCATGGTCAGCCCAGCTGTCGTTGCTGTAGCCACGAGCGCTCTCCAGGCGCTCTTCCGGCTGCGTGTCGCCGGCCGAGTCGGTGGCCCGGCTCACCAGAACCAAGTTACCCGCAGCCATGCGCATGGGCAGCGCGAACCGGCGCCAGGCAAAGCGGCCCAGGTCGGGGCCGACGAACGCTGCATCCGTCCAGTTCTTGCCGCCGTCGCTCGTTACTTCGACCCGCCGGATCGGCGACCCGGCGCTGAACGCAACGCCGGTGACGTACACCGTGCCGACGGGGCGAGTCATTCGATCAGTCCTCGACACGACTCCAAAGAAGGAGCTCGCTTGTGCCTGCGATGCATGCACCAAGCGAGCCGCAGCATCCCATTTCAAAGCGCTCTGTTGGTCGCTCCGAAGTCGCTAGGACACGATTTGGTAGTACAGGTTTTGTGGGTGCTTCGCTTGCGCGAAGAAGAGCCAGCGATCGGCAACGAGACCGATGCCCTGCGCCGCGACCGCAAGGACCCAGGCACCCGCCGAGCCGGTCAGCATGGCCAAGATCACCAGCAGCGTGGGGGCGATGAAACCGGCCAGTTGGGCGATGCGCTTGACGTGCCGAAGCGCCGACGCCGACGCGTGATGAAAGAACTCGCGCGTGTTGAACGATCCAGCCGACATGCCCATCGAATTCTGTTGCAGCCGGGGTGCGTCGACACCGATGGCGGTCTGCAGCGTCGAGCGATGCCGGATGGCGCCATTGCGGCGCACGGCCATGGCCCGACCGACCCAGGCGGCCAGGGTGGCGATGAGCGCGGCGGGGGCCACGACCGACAGCAGCGGCTCGTTGGCGAAGAAGGCCAGGGCACCGCAGAGGACGAGCCCCGACGAGAGCCCCGTCAACGTGAAGTTGACGATCGTGAGCGGATGGGCCCACTCCTCGATGAAGCGCAGGCACGCGTAGATCATCGCGGTGCAGATCCAGAGCAAGGACGCCAACCCGATGGCGCTCACGGACCACAGCACGTTCATGACGGGCTGGTCCGCGCCGCCGCTGCGCAGCCCCAGCCAGCCGAGTCCGACGACGGCGATGAAGGCCGGCAGCACGATGACTTCGCGCGACAGCCACGAGGTTCGCCACATCGCCGCTGCGCGCCAGGCCCGTTCCGGCCGCCCGAGGTGAAGAAAGGAGGCGCCGAGGCCGATGACGAGCAGGCAGCCGGAGACGAGCAAAGCCTGTTCCGCGAACGACGACGAAAACGGCCTGCCCGCAAGCAGCGCCACCGCGAGGGCCACCACGAGACCTTGCGCCGCACCCGCGATCGTCGTGAACACGATGACCGAGAAGGCTGGATTCATGACAACGGAGCGTCGCCGGAGGCGCTGCCCGCAGGCGCGCCGGCGACGGCCGTGACGCGACGCGGCAGGTACTGGTTGGCGGGCTTCGTCTGCCACTCCGGCATCAACGAGTAGCCACCTCGCTCACGGATCGCGATCGACACTTCCGAGTCCGGGTCCTTGACGTCGCCGAACAAGCGGGCACCGGTCGGGCAGGCCTTGACGCAGGCCGGCTTGCGGTCTTCCTTCGGGAGCTCAGGGTCGTAGATGCGGTCGACGCAGAGGGTGCATTTGGTCATGACCTGGCGCACCTCATCGATCTCTCGCGCACCATACGGGCAGGCCCACGCGCAGTACTTGCAGCCGATGCACTTGTCGTAGTCGACGAGGACGATGCCGTCTTCGGCGCGCTTGTAGCTCGCGCCCGTCGGGCAGACAGGCACGCACGGCGGCTCTTCGCAATGCAGGCAGCTCTTGGGGAAGTGGATCGTCTCGGTGTTCGGAAACGTGCCAGCTTCGTAGGTCTGCACGCGGTTGAAAAAGGTACCTGTGGGATTGGCGCCGTAGGCGTTCTGGTCGACCAGCGGGCCGGCCGCGCCCGATGTGTTCCATTCCTTGCAGGAGGTCACGCAAGCGTGGCAGCCGACGCAGACATTGAGGTCGATGACCAGCGCCAGTTGCTTTGCGAGCGTCACCGACGGGTCGCTCGCCGTGCCGATCGTCGCCGCATCGACGATCCCTGTCGTCGGCGTGGCCCCGAGCAGCTCCTTGAGCCAGGCGATCACGTCGACACCTTGCCGGCGAAGTAGGCGGCGCCACGGCTGCCGTGGCCGAGCACGCCGGGAGTCGGCGCGGGTGCAGCCATTTGCGGCAGGCTGGTCTCGTCGGGCAAGGGCTCGGCCGGCCGGATCCGGACCCTGACGTCGTACCACGCTGCCTGCCCGGTCACCGGGTCGGAGTTGCTGATGGTCCGGCCGGGGCCTTGCGGCAACTCGTCCGAGATGAGGTGATTGAGGAGAAAGCCTTTCCTCGACTCATCGGCACCGGGGGCCAGCTGCCAGGCTCCATCGGCCTTGCCGATCGCGTTCCAGGTCCACACCGTACCGGGCTCGACGGCCTCGCTGTAGCGCAGCATGCAACGCACCTGCCCCCATTGGCTTTCGACCCAGCACCAGCCACCGTCGGCGATGCCGGCCTTCTGCGCCGTGAGCGGATTCACGTGCAGGTAGTTGTGGCTGTGAATTTGTCGCAGCCAGGCGTTCTGCGAATCCCAGGAGTGATACATCGCCATCGGCCGCTGCGTGATGGCATTGAGCGGAAAGGCCTCGATGTCGGTCGCGTCGTCTTCGAGCGGCGGGTACCAGAACGGCAGCGGGTCGAAGTAGGTGTCGATGCGCGCACGCAGGTGCTCGGGCGGCTGGCGCCCCTTCGTCTTGCCCTGGGCCGCCAGCCGGAAGCTCTGCAGCGTGTCGGAATAGAGCGCGAGCTGCACGACATCGTTCTTCTGCCGCCAGCCCTTTTCCTTCGCGAAGTCGAGGTAGTCGCGATTCCAGTTGCGCATGTAGTGCATCGTCTCCGGCAGGTGATGCTGGAAGACGCAGTTGTTGGCGGCATACATCTCCCACTGCTTCGGGTTCGGCGCGCCGCGCAGGTGCTCGGTGCCGTCCTTGCCGCGCCATCCCATCAGGAAGCCGACGCCGGGCTGGGCTTCGAAGTTGATGACGAAATCCGGATAGTCCTTGAACTTGCGCTTGCCCTCGGCTGTCGTGAACGCCGGCAGCTTCAAGCGGGAGCCCAGCTCGACGAGCACTTCCTGGAACGGCTTGCATTCGCCCGTGGGCGGCACGACCGGCACGCGCACCGAGTCGCAAGGTCCTTCGAACTCGGAAATCGGTCGGTCGAGCATGCTCATCACGTCGTGCCGCTCGAGATACGTCGTGTCGGGCAGCACGAGGTCGGCGAAGGCGACCATCTCGCTCTGGAAGGCATCGCAGACGACGAGGAAAGGGATCTGGAAGTCGCCGTCGGCATTCTTCATGTTCAACATGTCGCGGACGGCCATCGTGTTCATGGTCGAGTTCCACGCCATGTTGGCCATGAAGATCATCAGCGTGTCGAGCCGGTACGGATCCGCGCGCGTGGCATTGGTGATGACCGTGTGCATGAGGCCATGCGCCGACAGCGGGTTCTCCCAGGAGAACGCATGGTCGATCCGCATCGGCGTGCCATCGGCGTAGAGCGCGAGCTCTTCCGGGTTGGCGGGAAAGCCGAGGGGCGCGGCGTTGAGCGGCGTGTTCGGCTTCAGCATCTCGGGAGAGTTGAAGGCTCTGAAGTTCGGGACGATGTGGCGCGGATACGGCGCCTTGTGGCGAAAGCCGCCGGGCGCGTCGATGGTGCCGAGCACGCTCATCAACACCGCGAGGGCACGTATGGTCTGAAAGCCGTTCGAGTGGGCGGCCAGGCCGCGCATGGCGTGAAACGCGACAGGGCGCCCCGAGGTCGTCGCGTGCTTCTTGCCCCAGGCGTCGGTCCACGGGATCGGCAACTCGAACGCCTGCTTCAGCGCCGTCTCGCCCATCTCGCGCGCCAGCTTGCGAATCCGCTCCGCAGGAATGCCGGTGATCGCTGCCGCCCAGTCCGGCGTGCAGGGCGCCACACGCTCCTTGAGCAACTGGAAGGAAGGTGCCACCTGCCTGCCGTCGGCCAGCGTGTAGTGGCCTTCGAGCGCCGGATCTCGCCCCTCGGCGATGCCCTCCGGGTAGGCAGCGACGATCTCCCCCGACACCGTGTCGTAGACGAGCTTGTTGTGCGGCTCGCGACCATCGCCCGGCGGGCCCTTGGCCGGGTCAGGGTCGTGAGCGAACATGCCTTCGCGGTCGCAGCCGGTTCCGAGCAGGACGAGCTGCGGTGCGTTGGTGTAGCGCTTCAGGAAAGCGCGATCGATCAGGTCATCGGCGATCAGGACGTGGAGCAGCGCCATGAAAAGGGCGCCGTCGGTGCCCGGCTTGATCGGGATCCACTCGTCGGCGATCGCCGAGTAGCCGGTCCGCACCGGGTTGATCGAGATGAAGCGCCCGCCGGCGCGCTTGAACTTGCCGAGCGCCATCTTGAGCGGATTCGAGTGATGGTCTTCGGCGGTGCCGATCATCACGAAGAGCTTGGCGCGCTCGAGGTCCGGGCCGCCGAACTCCCAGAAGCTGCCGCCGATCGTGTAGATCATCCCGGCCGCCATGTTCACCGAGCAGAAGCCGCCGTGCGCTGCGTAGTTCGGGGTGCCGAAGTTCTTGGCGAAGAGGCCGGTCAGGGCCTGCATCTGGTCGCGGCCGGTGAAGAAGGCGAATCGCTTCGGATCGGTCGCCCGGATGTGTGCGAGCCGGTCCTCGAGGATCTGGAACGCCCGCTCCCACGAGATCGGCTCGAAGTCACCTGCGCCCCGGTCACTGCCGGCTTTCCTCAGCAGCGGCCGGGTCAGCCGCGCCGGCGACACCTGCTTCATGATCCCGGACGCGCCCTTGGCGCAGATCACGCCCTTGTTGAGCGGATGCTCGGGGTTGCCGTCGATGTAGCGGAGCTGACCGTCTCGCAGATGCACGCGGATGCCGCATCGGCATGCGCACATGTAGCAGGTGGTGGTCTTGACTTCAGTGGTGGCGCCCGGCGCCGGCGAGGCGATCGGGTCATGGATCGGGGCGCGCGAGAAGAGTTTCCACATGCGAACTGATCCTAGCGACCGGGTTCTAATCCGAAAAGCCGGTAATCTTGATCACTTTGACCGAAAAAACAGATCAACGACTGCACTTGTCGCTGGCCCGGCTGGAAGTGTTCGTGGCCACCGCGCGGGCGGGCTCGACGCGCGCCGCCGCCGGCTTGGTGGCGCGCTCGCAGTCGGCGGCCAGCGCCTCGCTCGCCGAGCTCGAACGCGCGTTCGGCGTGCCCCTGTTCGACCGCGTCGGTCGTCGTCTCGCACTCAACGAGCAGGGGCGCGCGCTCCTGCCGGGCGCCGTTCAGCTGCTCGACGACGCAGCACGGCTGGAAGCGAGTTTCACCAAGGTGTCGCCGGCGCCGC
>JAYTYH010000648.1:0-2128 GCA_043742485.1 Rhizobacter sp. | reverse complement strand
CGGGTCGGCCGGCGCGGCGCAGCCGGCGAGCGCCAGAGCGGCGAAGGCGACCGTTGCGACGATCGCCGCGGCCTTGGGCGCGTGGGGAGCAGCGGCTTTCATCGGGCCGCAAGTCTACGGTGGCGAGGTGACGCGATCAGCCTTGAAGCGGCCGCGGATGGTCGAGGAAGAAACGCAGCATTTCGGCCGAAGCGTCGGGACCGTTCGGGTCGGTGAAGGACCCGGCCGAAGAGCCGCCCGACCAGGCGTGCGGCGAGCCTTCGACGACCCAGTGCTCGGCGCTACTGATGCCGTCGCCGGCCTCGACGGCGTGCCACTGCGTGCGCCGCCACGGGCGCCCGGGCCCGGCGAGGCCGCGTTCTTCGGCCGCCACGGCGCCCGGTGTGGTGGCGAGCGCCGCAGCCACGACGGCGTCGCCGTTGGCCGGCGCGACGGTCGAGTCGGCGCTGCCGTGGAAGACGATCATCGGCGCCGACGGGTGGGCCGGACCGGCCGACGACGGCCCGGCCTTCATGGCGCCGAAGGCCGAGGCGACGTCGTGCGCGGCGCCGGCCCGCAGGCCGGAGTGGACGCCGGCGGCGGCGAACAGGTCGGGATATTCGCGAGCCAGGATTGCGGCCATGGCGCCGCCCGCCGAGAGGCCGGCGACGTAGACCCGGTCGGCGTCGACGGCGTGCGTCTGCATGACGTGCCTGGTCATGCCGGCGATGAGAGCCGGCTCACCGGCGCCGCGCTTTTGATCGGCGGGCACGAACCAGTTCCAGCAGCGGTTCACGTTCGAACGCGCCGCCTGCTCGGGATAGAGCACGTAGAAGCCCCGCGCCTGCGCCAGCTCGTTCATGCGCGTGCCGGCGGCGAAGTCGTCGGGGCTCTGCGTGCAGCCGTGCAGCATCACGACCAGCGGCAGCGATTCGTCTTCGTGGCCGCTGGGCTCGAAGAGCTTGAAGGCGCGCGTGCCGCTGGCGTTGGTGTAGCTGCTGGCGGAGAAGCGGGCGCTCGCCTTCGCGCGCACCGACGTGGGCGTGGCGGCGGCCGAAGCGCGGTTGCCGCCGAGGTCGACGAAGGCGGTGCGGAAAGCCGAATCGGAGCTCGGCCTCGGCCTCGGCGCCGCCGCCGCTGGCCGCTCCACCGCCGGCGTCGCCAGCGAGGCGGCGAAGGCGCGCTGGATCGTGGCGGTGGCTTCGGCGAGCTTGCCCCGGCTCGTGAGCCCTGTGGCGGCCATCATCTTGCGCAGGAACCTGTTCTTCAAGATTGCTTTCGGAACGCACTTTGCTGCAGTGCAACATCGCGAGCGTATCGCGGACCCGCTCCGTGTGCGCGGGCTGGTTCTATTTGGGCCGTGGCCGTGGCCGCGGCAGATCGGCGAGTTCCGACTCCAGCTCGCCGCGTCGCAGCGCCGCGACGGTGCCGGCGACGGCACGGCCGACGTTGCGCGCCTCTTCCTGAACTGCGGTGTCGGCGTCGAGCGTGTCGTGGCTGGTCGCGTAGGGCTCGTAGTAGCCGATAAAGCGGTCGAGCCGAGCCTGGGCGCCGGCATCGACAAAGCCCATCCAGTCGAGCCAGTCGCAGAGCGCCCGCCGTGAACCTTCGATGCCGGCGACGTCGCCGTGCACGAGCACGCCGTAGGCGCGGCCGTCGAGGTGCTTCGGGTAGTCCCAGCCCTTCAGCTCGAGCTCCTTGGCGAGCTCCGGCTTCTTGCCTTGCGTCGAGGTCGGGTCGGGGTTGCCGCCGTCGGCGCAGACCAGCCGGTCGATCATCAGCTTGAGCGGGCTCGGGCTCTGGTACCAGTGCACCGGCGTGACGATGACGACGGCGTGGGCGAGGACCCAGCGCTCGTAGATCTCGGCCATCCAGTCGTTGACCTGGCCGAGCGAGTGGTTCGGGTAGCAGCTGCACGGCCAGTGGCAGAGCGGCATTGCCGTCGAGACGCAGCCCTTGCACGGATGGATGGTCCGGCCGTATTCGGAAGCGACGAGGCTGAGGTCGAGGAAGTCGACCTCGATGCCGACCGCGACCAGCACCTCTTCGATCAGGCCGGAGAGGCGGAAGGTCTTGGATATCTCGCCCGGGCAGGTGCCGTCGTTGCGCGGCGAGGCGCAGATGACGAGCGTGCGCGTCTTCGTCGCCG
>JAYTYH010000647.1:0-3212 GCA_043742485.1 Rhizobacter sp. | reverse complement strand
CTTCATGCCGTACTCGAGCACCGCCGTCTTGCCGCGGTTGGCGCCGCTTTGCTGCTCTTGCCAGCTCTCGCGCCACACGTCGCGCTTGCTCTTGTCGCTGAAGTTGCTCGGGTGCTCGATGTAGCCGCCGGTGGGCCGCGCGTCGTTCGCGAAGAAGCGCGAGCCGAAGTCTTGCGCGGCCAGGCCGATGCCGACGCTGTCGCGCGCGAGGTCGATGGGCGAGAGGCCGACGATGCCGTCGCTCGACAGGCCGCGCAGGTGCCAGACTTCCTGGCGCGGCAGCACGAGTTCGGTGTTGTCGGCCTGGCGCACGCGGTAGCGCCACGAGCCGGTGGCGAGGCATTCGATCTTGATGCGATCGGGGTGGAGCGGGATCAACGCGTCGATCTCGCCGCGCTGGTTGGCGAAAATGCGGTTGAAGGCGTTGCCGCGGAGCGCGAGGTGCCCCTGCAGCATCTCGCGCCACTCGAAGGCGTTCTGGAACTGGTTCGGGCGGCGGGCGAGCAGCTGGTAGAGCCAGTGGTCGCGCACCTGGGTTCGGGTGCCGTCGGGCGCGGTGCGGTAGAGCTGGAACGGCAGGGACGCGAACGTCTCGGAGAGCACGCGCACGGCGGCGAACACGGCCGCCATGCGCATGGCGGAGTCGGCGGTGACGCGCACGCCGCTGCCGCTGCGCATGCCGACCGGCTGAAACCAGAAATCGCCGTAGCTCGAGCGGTCGCCGCTGTCGGCGCGCTTGAGCAGGTTGCCCAGCCAGCTCATGCGACGAGGAGCTGGTAGTCGTCGGGCATGGCGTTTTTCTCCCCGATCATTGCGCGGCCGATCGCGAGGATCGTGGCCACGGCCGCGTCGATCTTCTTCTCGGCGCTGCTCTTGCGCGGGAAGATGTTCTCGTTGCGGTCTTCGAGCACTTCCACGTTCGAGCACATCCAGATGAAGGCCTGGTTGTCGTCGTGGTGCAGCTGGTCGGCGTCGACCAGGGCGGCGATGTTCTTCATCGGCTCGCTGAGGTGGCGAACCGTCATCGACACGTCGACGACGACGAAGCCCTCGGCCTGCAGCGAGGGCGCGATCTCGCGCGAGCCCCAGGCGTCGATCGCGATCTCGGCGACGACGTGATCCTCGGCGCTGGCGGTCACGTCTTCCTCGATCTGCTTGAGGTCGATCATGTTGCCCGCGGTCTCGGTCAGGAAGCCCTGATGCACCCAGGCCTGGTAGTGGCCGTTCTCGGGCCGCTCGATCGCGGCGGCCGGCAGGTAGTTCTTGCAGAAGACGTAGTAGTGGCGCTTGCCCTCGACCTGGCGGGCGAAGACCCACACGGCCGAGGCGATGTCGTTCTTGCTGGCGAGGTCGAGCCCGACCCAGCAGGTCTCGCCCTTGAAGTCGGACATGCGGAGCGCGGCGTCGCCGCATTTCTGCAGGCTGTAGAGGTTGAGCCAGGGCGACGCGGCGTTGACCCAGATGTCGAGGTGCTTCTTCTTGAAGGTGTTCTGCTTGCGCGGGTCGACGATGGCTTCCTGCTGGTCGGCGAGGAGCGTGTCGGCGTCGACGGAGATGCCGTAGTTCGGGTTGGCCTTGCGGATCGCCTCGGGCTTCGTCCAGTCGTCGTCGAGGTCGATCGTGTAGATGATTCCGAAGCGGCGCTCGTTCGGCACGATGCCTTCGAGCACCTTCTGCAGCTGCACCTGGTGCACGTAGCACGGGCCGCCGACGTTGTCGCCAGCGGTGGTGATCATGAGCAGCAGCGGCTGCGAGCGCGCCAGCATGCCGGTGGCCATGGTCTCGTAGAGCTCGGGCGTCTTGTGCTCGTGGTACTCGTCGACGATGGCGCAGCTGGGCGAAGCGCCGTCGCCCGGCTTGCCGATGACCGGCTCGAACTTGCTGTTCGTGGCAAGCACCGAGATGTTCGATGCGTTGGCCTCGACGCCGTAGCGCTGGCGGTACTCGGGCTGGGCGCGAGCCATCAGCAGCGCCGGGCGGAACACCTCGAGGGCCTGCTTCTCGCTGGTGGCGCCGCTGTAGATCTCGGCGCCGAACTCGCCGTCGACCGCGAGCATGAAGTTGCCGATGACGGCGGCGATCGTCGACTTCGCGTTCTTGCGCGGCACGATCAGGTCGGCCTGGCGGAAGCGCCGCTTATTCGTCTCGACATGCACCCAGCCGAACACCGAGGCCAGGAAGAACACCTGCCACGGCTCGAGGCGGATGCGCTCGCCGCGGCCGGCCCAGTCGCCCTTGATGTGCGGCATGAGCTCGGCGAAGCGGCAGATGCGCTCGGCCGGGCGATAGGTCTTGCCGTCGGCGTCGACGAGCTCGGGGTTGAACGCGTAGGTCCAGCCGGCGTCGGCACGGGCGATGTCGTCGAGGTGGCGCTGGCACGCCAGGCGCACCCACTTGCAGGCAGGGATGCGCAGTTCGGCGATGTCGCGCGCGTAGTCGGTCGCGATCTCGCCGAAGTTCTTCATCAGAGGTCGTCGAAGCCGGCCTGGTCGTCGGCGGACTCGGTGCCGGGCAGCGGCATCTGGCGCGCGTCGCTCGGCTTGACCTTGCCGCGCGAGGAAGGGTCCATGCCGAAGTTGGCGAGGTACTTGTTGACCTGCTCCATCGCCTTGTTCGCGATGACCCAGTGCGGCGAGTACGTCATGTGGCCGTTCGGCGTCGCGACCGTCATGCCGTCGCCGCCGCTGTAGATCTCGCCGCGCGCTTCGACCTCGGCGCGCTTCTCTTCGGCGCGAGCCATCTGCCGCTGCATCTGTCGCTCGGCCCACACCCAGCGGGCCCACGACTGGCAGTAGAGCGAGAGCGCCGCGCGGTCGATCTTGGAGATCAGCCCGTACCGCTCGAGCTGGGGCGTGATGCGCCGCCACTCCTTGCGCGCCTCCGGCAGCAGATGCGCCGGGCAATTCGGAATCGCGATCTCGGGCTTGAGCTCGTCGACCAGGTCGGCGAGCGACTTCTTGCTCGGGTTGCCGCGCAGCAGATGCACGTTCGTCGGCAGTGAATGTCGCCCCATCGCTACCTCCTAGCCCCTCGGCGTACCCCCTCCCCCCGAATAACCCGCATTCAGAAATTGGGCCACGAAGCGGTCCTGCGTTTTCCGCCCGCAGAGATTCGGACCACCCTCCCCCCTGACCGGCCCGGGGAGGCTGGTCAGTGGCCGAAGCCGCCGTCTTCGGTCGCGGTCTTGCGGTCGTGGCAGGGCTTGCAAAGCG
>JAYTYH010000646.1:0-4722 GCA_043742485.1 Rhizobacter sp. | reverse complement strand
GAAGACGCCGGCATCCAGCCCGGCTACAAACTCAAGCTCAACAGCTACGACCTCGGCGTCGACATCGAACTGGCCGACGCGCTCAACCGCATCCGCTTCGAGCACCCCACGGTGCGTTCGGTGATCGTGACCAGCGCCAAGGACCGCGTCTTCTGCTCGGGAGCCAACATCTTCATGCTCGGCGTCTCCAGCCATGCCTGGAAGGTGAACTTCTGCAAGTTCACCAACGAGACCCGCAACGGCATCGAAGACACGTCGCAGCACTCGGGCATCAAGTTCGTCGCGGCCGTCAACGGCGCCTGCGCTGGCGGCGGCTACGAGCTGGCGCTGGCCTGCGACGAGATCGTGCTGGTCGACGATCGCTCGTCGTCCGTCTCGTTGCCTGAGGTGCCTCTGCTCGGCGTCCTGCCCGGCACCGGCGGCCTGACCCGCATCACCGACAAGCGCAAGGTCCGCCACGACTTGGCCGACATCTTCTGCACCAGCGTCGAAGGCGTGCGCGGACAGCGCGCAGTCGAGTGGCGGCTGGTCGACGCCGTCGCCAAGCCGGCGCAGTTCGCGGCCGTGGTGCACGAGCGCGCGGCGAAGCTCGGCGAAGGCAGCGTCCGGCCTGCCGAAGCGAAGGGTGTGGCGCTGACGCGGCTGGAGCGCACCGACACGGCCGACGGCGTGAGCTACGAGCACGTCGGCGTCGCCATCGACCGGGTCAAGCGCACGGCCACGATCACCGTCAGGGCGCCGACGGGCGCGCAGCCGCACGACCTCGTCGCCATCGAGGCGGCCGGCGCGTCGTGGTGGCCGCTCGCGATGGCGCGCCAGCTCGACGACGCCGTCCTCGGCCTGCGCACCAACGAGCTCGAGATCGGCACCTGGATCCTGAAGACCGAAGGCGACGCCGCCGCCGTACTTGCTGCCGATGCGGTCGTGGCCGCGCACCGGGACCACTGGCTGGCGCGCGAGACGCTCGGCTTCATGCGCCGCACTTTCGCCCGGCTCGACGTGACCTCGCGCACGCTGTTCGCGTTCATCGAGCCGGGCTCGTGCTTCGCCGGCTCGCTCGCCGAGCTCGCGTTCGCGGCCGATCGCGCCTACATGCTGGCGCTGCCCGACGAACCCGGGCGCGCGCCGAAGCTGCAGGTCGGTGAACTCAACTTCGGCGCGCTGCCGATGGTCACCGGTCAGTCGCGGCTGCAGCGCCGCTTCTACGAGGAAGAGGCGGCACTGGCGGCTGCCCGTGCCGCCATCGGCCAGGCGCTCGATGCCGATGAAGCCATGAAGCTCGGCCTCGTCACCGCCGCGCCCGACGACATCGACTGGGACGACGAGATCCGCATCGCCCTCGAGGAGCGCGCGGCGATGAGCCCCGACGCGCTGACCGGCCTCGAAGCGAACCTGCGCTTCGCCGGCAAGGAGAACATGGCCACGCGCATCTTCGGCCGGCTGACCGCGTGGCAGAACTGGATCTTCCAGCGCCCGAACGCCGTCGGCCCGAAGGGCGCGCTCAAGGTCTACGGCACCGGCGAGAAGGCCGGCTTCGACTTCACGCGCGTCTAGCCACGAGCGACCAAATACAGAAACACGATCATGTCCATCGACTACTCCCAGAAGATCCCCAACAACGTCAACCTCGCCGACGACCGCACGCTGCAGCGCGCGCTCGAGCAGTGGCAGCCGAACTTCATCCACTGGTGGGACGATGTCGGCCCTGAAGACTCGACCAACCACGACGTCTATCTGCGCACCGCCACCAGCGTCGATCCGCAGGGCTGGGCTCACTTCGACTACGTGAAGATGCGCGACTACCGCTGGGGCATCTTCCTGCAGCCGGGCGATGCCGAGCGTCAGATCCAGTTCGGCGACCACAAGGGCGAGAAGGCTTGGGCAGACGTGCCCGGAGAGCACCGCGCCAACCTGCGCCGCATTATCGTCACGCAGGGCGACACCGAGCCGGCGTCGGTGGAGCAGCAGCGCCATCTCGGCCTGACGGCACCCAGCCTGTACGACCTGCGCAACCTGTTCCAGATCAACGTCGAGGAAGGCCGCCATCTCTGGGCGATGGTCTACCTGCTGCAGAAGTTCTTCGGCCGCGACGGTCGCGAGGAGGCCGGCGCCCTGCTCGAGCGCACCTCGGGCGATGCCAACAACCCGCGCATCCTCGGCGCCTTCAATGAGAAGACGCCGGACTGGCTGGCTTTCTTCATGTTCACCTACTTCACCGACCGCGACGGCAAGTTCCAGCTCGCCGCGCTGTCGGAGAGCGCGTTCGATCCGCTCGCCCGCACCACCAAGTTCATGCTCACCGAAGAGGCGCATCACATGTTCGTGGGCGAGAGCGGCGTCTCGCGCACGCTGCAGCGCACGGCGCAGGTGATGAACGAGCTCAAGACCGACGACGCGGCGCTGGTGCGCGCCGCCGGCGCTATCGATCTGGCCACCCTCCAGCGCTACCTTAACTTCCACTACTCGGTGACGATCGATCTCTTCGGTGCCGACCAGTCGAGCAACGCCGCCACCTTCTATTCGTCGGGCCTGAAGGGCCGCTACGAGGAAGGCAAGCGCGCCGACGATCACGTGCTCAAGGGCCAGACCTACAAGGTGCTCGAGGTCCAGAACGGCCAGCTCGTCGAGAAGGAAGTGCCGATGCTCAACGCCCTCAACGAAGTGCTGCGCGACGACTTCATCAAGGACTCGGTGGCCGGCGTCGGCCGCTGGAACAAGGTGCTCGAGAAAGCCGGCATCGCCACGCGCATGGTGGTGCCGCACAAAGCCTTCAACCGCCGCATCGGGGCGCTGGCCGGCATCCGCATGTCACCCGAAGGCCGCGTCGTGAGCGAAGAGGAATGGAAGACGAAGGAGGCCAACTGGCTGCCGAGCGGCGCCGACCGTGCCTTCGTCGCCTCGCTCATGGGCCCGGTGGTCGAGCCCGGCCGCTACGCCGGCTGGATCGCGCCGCCGGTGGTCGGCGTCAACAAGCAGCCGATGGATTTCGAATACGTCCGCTTCGGGTGACCGAAGCCCGCACGCCGCGGGGTACCGCAGCTGCCCCCCGAGGGGGCGCCGGCCGGCTTGGGGCGGCTGCCCGGCGCTCGCCCGGTGTGCGCATGAAACACAGGAGCATCCCATGGCAGCGCTGCTGATCAGGCAGCACCTGATCGACCCCGAGATCTGCATCCGCTGCAACACCTGCGAAGCGACGTGCCCGGTCGGTGCGATCACGCACGACGACCGCAACTACGTGGTCGACGCGGCCATCTGCAACCTGTGCATGGCCTGCATCTCGCCGTGCCCGACCGGCTCGATCGACAACTGGCGCACGCTGCCTAGAACGATCGCCTACGCCACCGCCGACCAGCTCACGTGGGACGAGCTGCCGCCAGAGCTCACGGCCGATCAACTCGCGGCCGAGGGCGTGTCGGCCGATGCCACGTCGACAGTTGCCAGCGCGCCGGTGCGCGCCGTCGACCCCGCTGCCACGGCCGGCGAAGCGCCCTTCAATGCAGGCGCCTTCGGCTCGACCGTGCCGCCGTGGTCGGCCGAAAAGCCTGTCACCAACGCCTTCACACCGAAGGCGCCGGCCATCGCGACCGTGGCCGGCAACGTCGACTGCACCGAAGACGGTTTTGCCAGCCACACCCATCACATCGTGCTCGACTTCGGCGCCGTGCCGTTCCGGGTGCTCGAGGGCCAGTCGATCGGCATCGTGCCGCCAGGGCTCGATGGCCACGGCCGCGCCCACGTGCCGCGCCAGTACTCGATCGCCAGTTCGCGCAACGGCGAGCGCCCCGGCTACAACAACCTCTCGCTGACGGTCAAGCGCGTCACCGAGGACCATCAGGGCCGGCCGTTTTGCGGCGTCGCCTCGAACTACGTCTGCGACCTGAAGGTCGGCGATGCGGTCCAGGTCGTCGGTCCGTTCGGGCAGAGCTTCCTGATGCCGAACCACCCGAAGTCGCACATCGTGATGATCTGCACCGGCACCGGCAGCGCGCCGATGCGCGCCATGACCGAGTGGCGGCGCCGGCAGCGCAAGGGTGGCAGCTTCGACGGCGGCAAGCTGATGCTTTTCTTCGGCGCCCGCACTCGTGGGGAGCTGCCGTACTTCGGCCCCTTGACGAGCCTGCCGAAGGACTTCATCGATATCAACCTCGCCTTCTCGCGTACTCCGGGCCAGCCCAAGCGCTACGTGCAGGACGTCATGAAGGAACGCGCCGCAGACCTCGCTCTGCTGCTGGCCGACCCCAACGCCCACTTCTACGTGTGCGGCCTGAAGTCGATGGAAGAGGGCGTGCTGCTGGCGCTGCGGGAGGTCGCCGATGGCGCCGGGCTGTCATGGCCCGCGATCGCGCCAGCGCTCAAGCGCGAAGGGCGCCTGCACCTGGAAACGTACTAGGCAGCAGGTAATGCGCGGCAGCCCCGCTGCGCGGGGCGGCCGGCTTACTTCATCGCGTCCTTGGCGGCTTCACGGTGCGCCCTTGCCTTGGTCTTGTGGGCCTTGGCCCTGACCTTGTGAACGGTCTTCTTCGGCTCGCCGGTGACGGCGGCCTGGGTGTTTTCCTTGGCTTGCATGGCCGTCTCGCCCGTGGCCTTGCCGGTTTCCTTGACGGCCGTGCCGACCTGGGCCTGGGCGGCGAAGGCGCCGAAGACGAGAGCGATGGCGATGAGTGCGTTTTTCATGGTGTTCTCTTGGGGTTGAGTTGGACTGGACAGGAGTGCCGGTGCCGG
>JAYTYH010000645.1:0-2499 GCA_043742485.1 Rhizobacter sp. | reverse complement strand
ATCTACGAGCACTGCATGCCCTTCGACGTCTCGCGCGCCTACGACGAGGCCACCGCCCACGTCGACCCGCGCATCTGGACGGCCGAGCGCGACAAGGCGATGTGGGCGTCGCTCGGCTGACCATGGCCGCGTCGCCCGTCTCGCCCGTGCCCGCCGCGTTGCTGTCCGGCTTCGGCAACCAGCACGCGACCGAAGCGCTGCCCGGTGCCTTGCCGGTCGGCCGCAACAGTCCGCAGAGGGCGCCGCACGGCCTCTTCACCGAGCTCGTCAGCGGCACCGCGTTTACGGCTCCGCGCGCCGCCAACCTGCGCAGCTGGCTGTATCGGCGCCGGCCTTCGGCGCAACCGGTCGGCTACGAGCCGCTGCCGCATCCGTGGCTGCAGAGCGGGCTGCGCGGCGGCATCGCCATGCCGCCCGATCCGCTGCGCTGGCGGCCGCCGGCGATGCCCGAGGCCGACGAGGCGATCGACTTCGTCGACGGCATGAAGACCTGGGTCGTCAACGGCGACGAGTCGGCTCAGAGCGGCATCGCGGCGCACATCGTCGTTGCCAATCGCTCGATGGGCCGGCGCGCCTTCGTCAATGCCGACGGCGAGATGCTGATCGTGCCGCAGCAGGGCCGCCTCGCCATCACCACCGAGCTCGGCCGCCTCGACGTCGGGCCCGGCGAGATCGCGCTGGTGCCGCGCGGCATCGCCTTCAAGGTGGCGCTGCCCGATGGCGCCGCGCGCGCCTACGTGTGCGAGAACTACGGCGCGGCGTTTCGCCTGCCCGAGCTCGGGCCGATCGGCTCGAACGGCCTCGCCAACCCGCGCGACTTTCTCTATCCGGTCGCGGCCTTCGAAGACGAAGGCGGCGGCGACTACGAGCTCGTCAAGAAGTTCGGCGGCACGCTCTGGCGCGCCCGCGTGGCGGCGACCCCGTTCGATGTCGTCGCCTGGCACGGCAACCTGGCGCCGTGCAAGTTCGACACCGCGAACTTCATGGTCATCGGCTCGATCAGCCACGACCACCCCGACCCGTCGATCTTCACCGTGCTCACGTCGCCGAGCGACACGCCGGGCACCGCTAACTGCGACTTCGTGATCTTTCCGCCGCGCTGGCTCGTTGCCGAAGACACCTTCCGGCCGCCCTGGTACCACCGCAACTTCATGAGCGAGTTCATGGGCCTCGTCCATGGCCGCTACGACGCCAAGGCCGAAGGCTTCCTGCCCGGCGGCGCCAGCCTGCACAACGCGATGGTCCCGCACGGCCCCGACACCGAGTCGTTCGAGAAGGCGAGCGCGGCAGAGCTGCAGCCGCACAAGCTCGAGGCGACGCTGGCCTTCATGTTCGAGAGCCGCTGGGTCCTGCGGCCGACGGCGCTGGCGCTGGCCAGCGGCACGCTCGACACCGACTATGCGAAGTGCTGGGCCGGGCTGGGCCCGCAACCCTGATTCAACGACTGACCCAATGACCTCACACAACCCAGCGGCCCGATTCGGCAGCGGCCAGGCCGTTCTCCGCATCGAAGACCGCGCCCTGCTGACCGGCCAGGGGCGCTTCACCGACAACCTCGCCGTCGAAGGTGCCGTGACCATCGCGTTCCAGCGCTCGCCGCACGCGCACGCCCGCATCGTCGCGATCGACGCCGAGGCCGCACGCGCGATGCCGGGTGTGATCGCCGTCTACACCGGCGCCGATCTGGTCGCCGCCGGCGTCTTGCCGATGGCCGCCAGCACCGGCTTCGAGCGCGCCGACGGCCGGGTCGTCAGCCCGCCGCGTCGCGCCCTCGCCCATGAGACGGTGCGCTTCGTCGGCGAGGCGGTGGTCGCTGTCGTGGCCGAATCGCGCGAGGCTGCACGCGACGCCATCGACAGCGTCCTCGTCGACTACGACGAGCTGCCGGCGGTCGTCGGTGTCGGCGAAGCTACGGCCTTCGCTGACAGCGACGCCGGCACCGCGAGCCCGGCCGACAACGTCGCCGCCGAGATGCGCCACGGCAATGCCGACGCCGCGGCTGCGGCCTTCGCCGCCGCCGCCGTGCGCATCGAGCTCGACCTCGTCAACCAGCGGCTGGCACCGGCGCCGATGGAGCCGCGCAGCTGCGCCGCGTCGTACGACGAAGGCAGCGGCCGCCTCACCGTGCGCATCAGCAACCAGATGCCGACGGCGGTGGCCACGGGCCTTGCCGCGGCCTTGCCGGGCATCGCTCAGGACCATGTCCACGTGCTGGTCGGCGATGTCGGCGGCGGCTTCGGCATGAAGACCGGCATCTACCCGGAAGACATCGTCGTCGGCCACGCCGCGCGCGCCTTGAAGCGCACCGTGCGCTGGCAGGCCGACCGCAGCGAAGACTTCGTCTCGGCATCGCACGGCCGCGACGTCACCAGCCGCGCCGAGCTGGCGCTCGATGCCGGCGGCAAGGTGCTGGCACTGCGTGTCCGCTCGCTCGCCAACGTCGGCGCCTATGCCACGCCCACCGGCGTCGCCATCCAGCTCCTGATCGGGCCGTGGGTC
>JAYTYH010000644.1:0-5519 GCA_043742485.1 Rhizobacter sp. | reverse complement strand
GCCTGGGCCTGCTTCATCAGACCGGCGAGTTGGCCCTTCATCATGTCGTTGCTCCTGGATGGTGGATCAGTGGCTTCACCGAGCCCGGCACGATGCGGGCGGTCTTGTACTGCGCCATCAGCGCCTTGACGAGCGGGTCGTCGTGGATGACGCGTTCGGCCTCGGTCTGGCGTTTATCCCGCTCGGCAGCGTCGCGTACGGCCGCTGTATCGACCGCGGCGCCGGCTTCGACCTCGAGCCGACAAGCGAAGGCTCCGGCCACCGCCACGGCTGACTGCAGCCGCTCGCGCAAAGCCGGCGCGCGCAGGTTCTCGCGCTCGACGCGAAGGCGCCAGATGCGTTCTTCGCCCGACTCGACGATGCCTACGCATTCGGCCTGCATCGCGAGCTCGCGAACCATCGCCGTGACCGCGCCGGCGCCGACCAAAGACTGCACCAGTGCGATCCAGCGATCGGCAGCGGCACGGCCCGACGTCTCGGCCGCAGCGGCGGCAGGAATGGGCGTGGTCTCGGATTGAGCCATTGCCGAACCAGCGGGGGCGGTCACCCTGGCCGCCTGCGCCTTCGGCGCCGACATCGGCATCGGCGTCGGCACGATCGGCGTGGCATCGCGAGGCGCGAATGCCAGCATGCGCAGCAGCACCATGACCAGGCCGCTGTATTCGTCGGGCGCGAGCACGAGCTCGGCGCGGCCGTGCAGGACGATGCTGTAAAGCAGCTGCGTCTCGTCGGGCGGCAGCAAAGCGGCGAGCCGGATCGCGACTTCGCCTTCGGGATCGCCAGCGTCGGCCGCCTCGGGCACGGCTTGCAGCACGGCCATCTGCTGCAGCAGTGCGGCGATTTCCTCGAGGGCACCGGCGGCCGACAAGCCGAGAGCACGCAGCGCGTCGACGGCGGCGACCAGTGCGGCGCCGTCCTGAGCCGCGCTGGCCTCGATGATGCGCACGGCATGGCTGCGGTCGACGGCGCCCAGCATCTGCCGCACCGCTTCTTCCTCGATGCGACCGTCGCCGTAGGCGATGGCCTGGTCGGCGAGCGACTCGGCATCGCGCATCGAGCCGCGGGCGGCACGCGCAATCAGCTTCAGCGCCGGCAGATCGGCGGTGACCTTCTCCGCCGCGAGCACCGTGCCGAGATGCTCGACGATGGTCTGCGGTGCCATCGGCCGCAGATTGAACTGCAGGCAGCGCGAGAGCACGGTCGCCGGCACCTTCTGCGGGTCGGTGGTGGCGAGGATGAACTTGAGGTAGTCGGGCGGCTCCTCGAGCGTCTTCAGCATGGCGTTGAAGGCGTGGCTCGAAAGCATGTGGACTTCGTCGATCAGGTAGACCTTGAAGCGCCCCAGCACCGGTTTGTATACGGCCTGATCGAGCAGACGCGTGATCTCTTCGACGCCGCGGTTCGAGGCTGCATCGAGCTCGACGTAGTCGATGAAGCGACCGGCATCGATGTCGACGCAGGCGGCGCAGACGCCGCACGGCGTGGCCGTGATCCCGCCCTGGCCATCGGGGCCTGTGCAGTTGAGCGACTTAGCGAGGATGCGCGAAATCGTCGTCTTGCCGACGCCGCGCGTGGCGGTGAACAGGTAGGCGTGGTGCAGGCGCTGCTGCGTGAGGGCGTTCGACAGGGCCTGCACGACGTGCGTCTGGCCGACCAATGTCTCGAAATTTCGCGGCCTGTATTTGCGCGCCAGCACGGTACTCGACATGGCTTTGATTCTACGGGGCGGCACCTTTTCACCGTGACGCGTGGTCGATAATCGCATCACCTTGGACGACTCTCAAAACACCCTTCCTGCGGGCCTCGAAGGCCTGAGCTACGGCGGCGCCGGGGTCGACTACGGCCTCATCGACCCGCTCAAGGTGGCGGCCCAGCGCGCTGCGGCATCGACCGCGGTGCATCTCGATGCGCACGGCTTCAGCGAAGTCGAGTCGTCACGTGGCGAGTCGGCTTATGTCGTCGACGTCGGTCCGTTCTATCTGGCCAGCATCGTCGAGTGCCTCGGCTCCAAGGTGCTCGTCGCCGACGCGATGGAGCAGCTCACCGGCCGCAGCTTCTACGCCGGCATCGCGCAAGACACCATCGCCATGGCCGTCAACGACCTCGTCACCGTCGGCGCCACGCCGCTGGTCGTGCAGGCCTACTGGGCGGCGGGCGGCTCCGACTGGTTCGCCGATGCGGCACGCTCGCGCGCTCTTGTCGACGGCTGGAAGCGCGCCTGCGACCATTGCGGCATCGCCTGGGGCGGTGGCGAAACGCCGGCGCTCGCCGGCATCGTCGAGAGCGGCCGCATCGATCTGGCAGCGTCGTGCACCGGCATCGTCAGCCCGAAGGAACGGCTCTCGCTCGGTGAACGGCTCGGCGCCGGCGACGTCATCGTGCTTCTGGCCTCGAGCGGCATCCACGCCAACGGCCTCAGCCTCGCACGCCAACTCGCCGACCGGCTGCCGCGTGGCTACCTGACGCCGCTCGCGGGCAGCGCCGTGCCGATCTCGTACGGCGAGGCGCTGCTGGAGCCGACGCTGCTTTATTCACCGATCATGGAAGCACTCCACAAGGCGGGCGTGCGGCCGCACTACTGCGCCAACATCACCGGCCACGGCTGGCGCAAGCTGTTGCGTCACCGTGCCGAGCTCAGCTATCGGATCCACACGCTGCCCGACGTGCCGCCGGTGCTGCGCTTCATCCAGGACCAGGCTGGCCTGTCGGACCGCGACGCCTACGGCACCTTCAACATGGGCGCCGGCTTCGCCATCTTCGTTGCCGCCGAAGACGGCGCGCGCACCGTCGACGTGATCCGCAAGGCCGGCGTCGACGCCTGGGTCGCGGGCAGCGTCGAGGCCGGCGCCAAGAAGCTGCATATCGAGCCGCTGGGCATCGAGTACGAAGGCAGCGAGCTCGGCCTGCGAGCCTGAGCAAAGGCTGATCGGCACCGCCTAGAATCGATCCTGACGGGCCTCCCCGCATGGAAGCGCGGCCAACCGGGTCAGATCGGGAACGAAGCAGCCCTAACCGTTGTGACCAGTGCCGGGGGTAAGGCTCGTCACCTTTTCCGTCGTAGCGGCGGCGCCTTTCAGGTCGCCAGCAGCCTTCCCAGCAGATGGTGCGGGCGCTGCTGCCGAACGCCCGACAGCTGCCGTCTTGCCACCGTCCCGAAGTGCCTCGCGCGCCTCCTCCAGCGCGGCATGCAGCGCCTTCAATTCGAGGCGCAGCACACGCGCATACCGGTGGGCGACGTTCGCCAGCGCACCAGCAACGCGGCTTGCAGGCAGCAAGGCGAGCGCGTCGACGGCCTCGTTGGCGGCGCTGGCGACGATGCGCAGCATGTCGGCGTCGCCGTCGGGTTTACGAACCGGCGCGTCGGAGCCGAGGCGGCGGATCATGTGCAGCACTTCGTCGCCCAAGCCCCAGTGCCGTGCCGCGGCACTGCCAAGGGTTTCGACGTCGACACCGAGCACCGCATAGGCCGCTGCTTCTTCGCTCATTCCCGCCTGGTCGGCCGAAGCAGGTTCGCCCGCGACCGTGGCCGCTGGCTGCATCAGCTGCTGGATTTGCTCGGCCTCCTCGGCGAAGTGATAGCGCAAGAGCAGCCTGCCGAGGTTTTGCAGCACCGCGACCAGATAGACGACTTCGGCGTCGTAGCCGGCCGGGCGGAGCGCCTCGGCCGCATGGCCGGACAGGCGGACGCGGTCGATCACCGCGTGCAGGGCGCGGGCACCGGTTTCGTCGAGTGGACCCGGCCAGGCTCGCAAGCTGTTCGCGGCGGCGCGCACACCGTCGACGCCGACCAGCGCCACGACGCGTCGCAAGGTCAGAACCGGCCCGTTGCCGGCGACCTGCGTGCCTTGCACCTGCGCCGAATTCAAGGTGCGCAGCAACTCGAAGGTGAGCGCCATGTCGGGCAGCAGGTGGCGGGCGATCTCGTCGGTGCGCCGCGACTCGAGGCTGGTCACGCGCTGCACACGCGCCGCCAGTCCCGGCAACGCCGGCAAGTGGCCGACGGTGCGCAGGCGATCGAGCAACAGCGCCACCGGCCCGCCATCTTCGCCTGTGATGGCTTCGCGCCAACCGTCGAGGGCACCGAGGAAGGTGCGGGCGCTGCGATAGCGCAGGCGGCTTTGTGCGGACGTGCTGCGATTGACGATCGCGCGCAATGCCTCGGGTATCGGCTGCGGCGTGGTCCACGGCAGGCGCACGTGCTCGCGACCGTGTGGCGCCATGCGATCCATGGCGAGCGAGACGTCGGCGAGGCCGAGCGCAGGTTGGCCGGTCAGCAAGCCGTGCAAGATGACGCCACAAGCGAGCACGTCGCGTTCGGCCGCGGCACGCTGCGCCTGCAGCGAGCCTTGCGGCAGGATCGTCGTGGCGTCGCCGAACGCTGTCGACCTCGCCGGACTTGCGTTAGACGCCCCGGCGACCGGCGCCACGCCCAGGGCCATGACTGCGAGCTGGCCGCGGTCATTGACCAGAAGATGATGCAGTTGCACGTCGCCGTGGGCACAGGCGGCGTCGTGCGCGAAAGCAAGGCCGCGCAGGGCGCTGACGATCCAGAGCGCGACGTCCTCGATCGGAGCTTGCGGGTGAAGCAGCAGCCACTCGTCGAGCGTGACGCCGGCGCGCCGGTCGACGGCCACGAAAGGCCATTGTTCGTGGACGCCGCATTCGGCCACGGCGGCGAGGCTCGGATGATCGAGTCGCGCTGCCCGCCGTGCCGCCAGCAGCCACGCAGCGATGGCGGGGCCACCGATGGGCGGCAGGCGCGGCATCGTCAGCATCGTCTCCAGTTCGGCGGAATTCGCGTCGGTCGCCAGCCATGTCATCGTCGCTTCGCTCTTGCCCAGCAGGCGGCGCAACGTGAAGCGGCCGAACGCGCGCGTCGGCGCGAGAGGTGACAGGAGTCGGGAGGAGGCGGTCGTCATCGGATGGAACGAAGCTTCTCGATTGGATCGCATGGCACGAGCGAACCATCGTCGGATGAGCGGCGGAAATGCCGCTTTTCTCGACGCCGCAACTCAGCTTTCGCTCTTGATGCGGCGGCCCAGCAAGCTATCGTCTTCATAGGGGCCGGCACCGCACCGTCGACACGACCCGAGGCTCGTTATGCCAAAATCTTTTTGCCGACCGAATGCCTCTTGCGTTCGGCACTCCCCGCACCGCCTGCGGGGTCAGGTACGAGGACCCATCATGAGCAGCGAGCTGATTACCCACACCTCCGACGCATCGTTCGACAGCGACGTACTGAAGGCAAGCACTCCGGTGCTGGTCGACTACTGGGCCGAGTGGTGCGGGCCGTGCAAGATGATCGCGCCCATCCTCGACGACGTGTCGAAGGACTACAGCGGCAAGTTGCGGATCGCGAAGATGAACGTCGACGAGAACCGTGACATCCCCGCCAAATACGGGATTCGCGGCATTCCGACCTTGATGTTGTTCAAGGACGGCCAGCTCGCGGCCACAAAGGTTGGCGCGCTTTCGAAGGCGCAGTTGACGGCCTTCATCGACTCGCACCTATAATCCAG
>JAYTYH010000643.1:0-19146 GCA_043742485.1 Rhizobacter sp. | reverse complement strand
GCGACCGCGGAACTCGAAGCCCTCGTCCCAGTTGGGCGGTGGCTGGAAGTCCTGGCCGGCCTTGAAGCCGCGGCCGAGCTGGTCGTAGGCCGCGCGCTTCTCGGCGTCTTTCAGGACCTCGTTGGCCTCGTTGACTTCCTTGAAGCGCGCCTCGGCGTCGGCCACCTTGCTGACGTCGGGGTGGTACTTGCGGGCCAGCTTGCGAAATGCCGTCTTGATCTCGTCCTGCGTGGCCGTTTTCGGCACGCCGAGCGTCTCGTAGTAGTCCTTGTATTTCATGGTCGGGGCGTGGCGAGGTCGACCGCCGCCGGCGCGGCGCAGGGCGTCATCAACATTTCAGTGGCGGCCTGCAGCGTCACATGGCCGATCGCGAAACGCTTCTGCAGACGGGCCGCGGCGTCGCGGAAGAAAGTGTCGTCGGGGTGGCCGGCGGGCATGACGAGGTGGGCGGTGAGCGCCACCTGCGTCGTGCCCGGGGCCCAGACGGGGAGGTCGTCGACGCAGGTCACGCCCGGCAGCGCCGCCAGCTCGGCGCGCACGGCATCGAGGTCGATCGAAGGTGGCACGCCGTCGAACATGAGGTGCAACGAATCGCGAAACAAGCCCCAGGTGCCGAGCAGGATGACGACCGCGATCAGCAGCGTCATCGCCGGGTCGAGCCAGCGCCAGCCGAGCCAGAGCGCGACGGCGGCGGCGACGACGACGGCGGCCGAAACCGCCGCATCGGCGGCCATGTGCAGAAAGGCGCCGCGGATATTGATGTCGCTTTCACGGCCGCGCATGAAGAGCATCGCCGTGGCCAGGTTGACGACGATGCCAATGCCGGCCACCACCATCACCGTGCCGGCCTGCACTTCGGGCGGCGCGGAAAGGCGGCCGATCGCGGCCCAGGCCAGCGAGCCGATCGCCACCAGCAGCAGCAGCGAGTTGGCAAAGGCGGCGAGGATGGAGGCGCGCTTCCAGCCGTAGGTGTGGCGCGGCCCGGGCGCGAGCCGGCTCGCGAAAGCGCCGGCCCAGGCGAGCACCAGGCCGGCGACGTCGCCGAGGTTGTGGCCGGCGTCGGCGAGCAGCGCCAACGAGTCGGCACGCCAGCCGTAGAAGGCCTCGATCGCGACGAAAAGAATGTTGATGACAATGCCGATCGCGAAGGCGCGGTCGTGGTTGACCGGGCCGTGGCCGTGGCCGCCGTGCGCATGGTCGTGACCCGCGTGGTCGAGGCCGGCGACAGGCTCGTGGACGTGGCTGTTCATTCGAGCGCCCTTCGGGCTCAGCGGGCCAGCGCGGCGCGCATCGCGTCGATGACGGCGCGGTAGTCGGGCTGGCCGAAGATGGCGCTGCCGGCGACGAAGGTGTCGCAGCCGGCGTCGGCAGCGGCGCGGATGTTGAGGGCGTTGATGCCGCCGTCGACCTCCAGGCGGATGTCGCGGCCGCTGGCCTCGATGCGTCGGCGGACGTGCTCGATCTTCTTCAGCGCCGAAGCGATGAAGCTCTGGCCGCCGAAGCCGGGGTTGACGCTCATCACGAGGACAAGATCGACCTTGTCGATGACCCAGTCGAGCACGTCGAGGCTTGCCGCCGGGTTAAAGACCAGGCCGGCCCGGCAACCGGCGTCGCGGATCGCCTGCAGGCTGCGGTCGACGTGCGTGCTGGCGTCGGGATGAAAGCTGATCAGGTCGGCACCGGCCTTGGCGAACGACTGCGCCAGCGCATCGACGGGCTCGACCATCAGGTGCACGTCGATCGGCACGCGGGCGCCGTCGGCCTTCTGCGCATGCTTGCGGATCGCCGCGCACACCATCGGACCGATGGTCAGGTTGGGGACGTAGTGGTTGTCCATCACGTCGAAATGGATCCAGTCGGCGCCGGCGTCGATGACGGCGCGAACCTCGTCACCCAGCCGCGCGAAATCGGCGGAAAGAATGCTCGGAGCGATGCGATGCGGGGTCATGGGCACAGGGTCGGAATGATTCTAGGTCGGGCCCGTCGCGCCAGCGGTGCCTCCTAGAATCGGCCATGGCCCAACCCGAATTCACGACGAGCGTCGCCGTTCGTCACCTGCCCGAGCAGTCCGATGCCGAGGCCGGCCAGCACGCCTTCGCCTACACGATCACGATCCGGAACAGCGGCGACATCACCGCGCAGCTCATCGGCCGCCACTGGATCGTGACCGACGCTCTCGGCCGTGTCGACGAAGTGCGCGGTCTCGCGGTGGTCGGTCACCAGCCGCTGCTCAAGCCCGGCGAAAGCTTCGAGTACACGAGCTGGACCCGCCTGGCGACGCCGCACGGCACCATGCGCGGCACGTTCTTCTGCATGACCGAAGACGCCCGGCCCTTCGACGCCCCGATCGGCGAGTTCGGCCTGACCCTGGCCTCCGCGCTCCACTGACTTTTCCTGCGATGGGGAAGACCCACGCCTCGCCGTGGGACCTGACCGCGCTCCTCAACGCGGCCGACCCGAAGGCGTCGCTGGCCGAGCGTCACCTCTGGGTCGTGCGCCTGATGGAGTGGCTGCGCCACGCGCCGCTCGACACTGCCGTCGCCCCGGGCGACGCCCGCGCGACGTCGGCCCCGGCCCTGCGCCTGAAGCACATGCTCGGCGTGGTCGAGCGCAACGGCGAGCACCGCGAGCGCGCCGGCATGATGCTCGTGCAGTTCCTCCGCGAAACCGACAGCGCCGGCCTGCTCGCCGATTTCGGCTTCGCGCCGCGCAACGGCCTGTGGGCCGAGTTCGGGCGCCGTGTGCGCGGCCGCGTGCTGCCCCTCACGCCGGCCACCACCGACCTCGGCGAGCTGTTCGGTCTGCTCTTTCCGAGCGGCACCGACGCGCGCTGGCTGACCCACCTCGATGACGAGACGCTGGCCCGGCTGGGCCGGACCCTGGCGCCCCTGGCCGAAGACGGCAGCGACTGGCGGGCACCGTTTCTCGAGGCGATCATGTTTCTGGCCAGCGCCGTGCGCGCGGCCGGCTTCTCGCCCGCCCTGCGCCAGCGCATGAGCCCGGAGCTGCTTGTCGACCAGCCGTTTCGCCAGCTCGCACGCGCCGCCGAACGCGTGCGCGAGCTCGCCGAAGAGAGCGGTCCGGAGGCGCACGCCCGGCTGCTTCAGGAAGCGCAATACCTGCGCGCCCTGCTCGACACCTGCCGGCGCTGCGCCACCAGCGTGCACGACCACCTCGAGCAGAACGGCGTCTCGGTCGACGTCGTCTTCGAAGTCGACCAGCTGCAGGAGCGCGCCCATCGTATCGATGCGCTGCTCACCTGCGTGCTCAGCGAAGACCCGTCCAGGGAGCTGCTCGCCTTCATCGCCGAGCTCGTGCACACCGCCGAAGAACGGCGCTCGATCCGCGCCCTGTTCTCGCAGCACTACTCGTTGCTCGCGCGCAAGGTCGCCGAGCGCAGCGCCGCCGCTGGCGAGCATTACATCGGCCGCGACGGCCCGGAGTACCGGCGGCTGCTGCGCGCGGCCATCGGCGGCGGCGCCGTCCTCGGCGTCACCACCTTCGCCTGGTTCTTCATCGTCTCGATCGACCTCGGCGCCTTCTGGACCGGCCTGGCTGTCGGCCTGGCCTACGCCGCCTCGTTCATGCTGATCCAGCAACTGCACTTCACGGTGGCCACGAAGCAGCCGGCGATGACGGCGCCGGCCCTCGCCGACAAGCTCGGCGACGTGGCCAGCGAAGAAGGCGTCGAGCGCTTCGTCGACGAGGTGGCCCACCTGATCCGCTCGCAGTCGGCCGGCATCTTCGGCAACCTGCTGGGCGTGATTCCGGTCGTCGTGCTGGTGCAATGGGCGGCCCGGCAGCGTTTCGGGAAGACGCTCGTCGGCACGGGCAGCGCCGGCCACATCCTCGATGCCCTCACCCTTCTCGGCCCGACCGCCTTCTACGCGGCCTGCACCGGCGTGTTGCTGTTCGCGAGCTCGCTCATCGCCGGCTGGGTCGAGAACTGGTTCGTCTGGCATCGGCTCGACAGCGCCATCGCCTGGAACCCGCGCATCGTCGCCCGCCTCGGCGCGGCGCGGGCCCGGCGCTGGTCGGCCTGGTGGCGTCGCAACGTCTCGGGCGTGGCCTCCAATCTTTCCCTCGGCCTGCTGCTCGGCCTGGTGCCCGCGGTCGCCGCCTTCTTCAGCCTGCCGCTCGAGCTGCGCCACGTCACCCTCGGAACCGGCGAGCTGTTTGCATCGGTGAGCGCGCTCGGCGTCTCGGCGCTGCGCAGCGCGCCCTTCTGGTGGTGCCTGGCCGGCATCGCCGCCACCGGCGCGCTCAACCTCGGCGTCAGCTTCTTCCTGGCCTTTCGCGTCGCCATGCGCTCGCGCGGCATCCGCCTCGCCGATCGCAGCCGCATCCACCGTGCCATTCGCCGGCGCCTCCTGCACGCGCCGGCGAGCTTCGTCCTGCCGCCGCGGCGCGCGCTGTCTTGAGCGGTTCGTGAAACAGCGAAAGTCCTGTCGGCCGCGATCGGCCGCGATCGCGCGCGCCGTCGCCGCGGTCGGCGCCCCGCAAGCGGTGGTCAGCGCCACCGCCGGGATCGTCAGGCCGGTGCTTCGCGGCCTTCCTGTTCCTCTCGCTCTTGCCCTGATGCGCGCGCCGACGCTCAGGGCGACGGCGGGTCGCCCTCGTCGTGGTCGTCGCGCTCGCCCTTGCGACGCCCGGAGAACATCGTCCACCACACGATGAAGATCAGCAACGCGAGGGCGGCCGCGGCCTCCAGGAGAATCACCCACATGACGAGCGCTTTCCGATGCGCCCACGCCGGGGTCGCTGCAGCCATTCTAGGAATGCTCGCGGCCTGCTCGAGCACGACGCTACAGCCGGCGGCCGAGGTGCCGGGCGCCACGGCCCCCGCCGCGACCTCCGGCCCCGTGGCCGCGGCGCGACCGGCCGCCGCGGCCGACGACGCCGCGGCCACCGTGGCCACGATCGAGCGGCCACGCGCGCGCTGGGTCGGGTCCACGTGGGCCGAGCTGCCCGGCTGGAACGCCGACCGCGCCGCCGAATTCTGGCCGGCCTTCCTGCGCAGCTGCGAACGGCCGGCGCCCGGCTGGCTGGCCGCCTGTGCCCTCGCCCGCAAGGCTGGCCTCGGCACGGCCCCGGCCGACGCCGCCGTGCGGGCCTGGCTCGAACAGCACCTGCAGCCGTATCGCGTCGAGTCGCCGGCGCGCGAGACGAGCGGCCTCGCCACCGGCTACTTCGAGCCGCTGATCGAAGCGTCGCGGACACCGCAGCCCGGTTATCGCGTCGCCCTGCACGGCGCGCCACCCGACCTGGCTGCACGCCGCCCTTACTGGACGCGGCGCCAGCTCGACTCGTTGCCGGCGGCGCAGAAGAGCGTGCACGGCAGCGAGATCGCCTGGCTGCGCGACAAGCTCGATCTCCTGATCCTGCAGATCCAGGGTTCGGGCCGGCTCGCGTTTCCGGCCGAGCGCGGCGGCGCGCGCCAGGTCGTGCGCGTCGCCTTCGCGGCGCACAACGACCAGCCTTACCAGTCGGTCGGCCGCTGGCTCATCGACCAGGGCGAGCTGCGGCCGAGCGAAGCCTCGTGGCCCGGCATCCGGGCCTGGGCCCGGCAGAACCCGAAGCGCCTCGACGAGATGCTGTGGGCCAACCCGAGAGTCGTCTTCTTCCGCGAGGAGCCGCTGCCCGATCCGAGCGTCGGCCCGAAAGGCGCCCAGGGTGTGCCGCTGACGCCGGGGCGCTCGATCGCCGTCGATCCGCAGAGCGTGCCCTACGGCACGCCGGTCTGGCTCGACACCACCGAGCCGCTGTCCTCGGTGCCGCTGCGCCGGCTGGTGGTGGCCCAGGACACCGGCACCGCCATCACCGGCGCCGTGCGCGCCGACTATTTCTGGGGCTGGAGCGGCGACGCCGAAGCACAGGCCGGGCGCATGAAACAGCCCTTGCGAATGTGGGTGCTCTGGCCGCGCTCAAAATGACGATCTAGGCCGCAGATAGTCAGGCCCAAGATAGTCAACCAGCCCGATTTCACGTGGAGACTCCGACCATGACCCGCCGGCCCTTTCTTGCCGTTCTTTCCGCCTTCGGTTTCGCGCCGAAGCTCGCCGTCGCCCAGGGCGCGCCCGCCGGCCCGAAGATCGAGCCGCTCAAGCTTGCCGACGCCGAATGGAAGAAGCGGCTGACGCCGCAGCAGTACGACGTGCTGAGGAAAGACGGCACCGAGTACCCCGGCTCCAGTCCGCTCAACGCCGAGAAGCACAAGGGCACGTTCCACTGCGTCGGCTGCGAGCTGGCGCTGTTCTCGTCGGACACCAAGTTCGAGAGCGGCACCGGCTGGCCGAGCTTCTTCACGTCGCTGCCCGGTGCCGTGCTCACCAAGACCGACCTCAAGATGATCATTCCGCGCACCGAATACCACTGCGCGCGCTGCGAAGGTCACCAGGGCCACATCTTCGACGACGGTCCCAAGCCGACGGGCAAGCGCTACTGCAACAACGGCGTGGCGCTGAAGTTCATCGCCACTTGAGGGCATGCGGCAGCGCCTGCCTCGGGCCGCAGCCCCGCCAGAGGTCGCGATGAGAATTCACTCACCCGGGTAGCTGCGCCGCCGCCAACGCGGCCTCGAGCTGTTCGGCGTTCAGGCGGCCGCGCAAGGCGATGGCGACGACGATGTTGCCTTCGTCAGCCCACGTACCCACCGCCGGGCGGAGGCTGCCATGCCGGCCGGCGAACTGCAGCTCCGACCAGCCGTGCTCGTCGGTGCGCAGCAGCCCTTTCATGCGCAGGATGCCGGCGGGCATCGCCGCCAGCAGAGCCCGCAGGGCGACCCCCGAGAGCGTTCCCGGCGGCGCCAGCGCGCAGCTTTCGAACTGGTTGCCGTGGTCAGCAGCGCCGGCTTCGCGCAGCGATCGCGGCCCGGCGGGTAAACGCCGATCGAGGGTCCCGTTCGGCAGCGTGAACAGCACGTCGGGCGGCCGCGCCTGCGTCGTCTCGAACACCGCCACCGGAGCGCATGCCGCCGCGACCCAAGCATGGACCTGCGCCAGTTCGGCGGCACCGACGAGATCGGTCTTGTTGAGGAGCACGAAATCGGCGGTGCGCAGCTGCCGGACGAGCGTGTCGGCCAGCAATGGATCCCTGGCCTGGGCAGCCAGGGCGCTGGCGTCGGCGACCACGACGATGCCTTCGAGCGACAGCGTCGGGTCGGCGCGGGCGATCTGGGCGATGCGCCACGGGTCGGAGACGCCGCTCGCCTCGACGACGATGGCGTCGAACGGCTCGGGCGCCTCGAGGACGCGCACGAGGGCGCGCATGAAGTCGTCGCCGATCTGGCAGCAGACGCAGCCGTTGGTCAGCGCGATGGTGTCGGTGGTCTTCGATTCGATCAGCGCGGCGTCGATGTTGACGGCGCCGAAGTCGTTGACGAAGACGGCCAGGCGCCCGCCCGTCGCGTCTCGCAGCAAGTGGTTGAGGAGGGTCGTCTTGCCGGCGCCGAGAAAGCCGCCGATGACCGTGAACGGAATCCTCCGTCGCTCGCGCATCAACGATCAGGCCGCGAAGACCCGCCCCGAGAGCACCGTGCCCCACACCCGCAGGTCTTTCAGCGCGGCCGGGTCGGCGGTGAGCGGATCGTCTTCGAGGACGCAGAAATCGGCCCGCTTGCCGCATTCGATCGAGCCGATCTCGTGGTCGAGCTTCAAGGTCCAGGCCGGGCCGAGGGTGATCGCGTGCAGCGCCTGCATCACCGTGAGGCGCTCGCTCTCGCCGAGCACCCGGCCCTTCGGCGTGATGCGGTTGACGGCGCACCAGGCCACGTGCAGCGGCCCGAGCGGCGTCACCGGCGCATCGGAATGGATGGCGAGGCGAACGCCGGCGGCCAGCGCCGAGCCGCAGGCATCGAGGCGCATGGCGCGGTCGGGGCCCATCGTTGTCTCGTAGTGCTGGTCGCCCCAGTACCAGAGATGGTTGGCGAACAGGTTGGCGGCCAGGCCGAGCGCCGCCATGCGCCGAAACATCGGCGCGTCGATCATCTGGCCGTGCTGCAGCGTGTGGCGGTGGTCGGGCCGTGGCGCCTTCGCGAGCACGCGCTCGATGGCGTCGATCGCGACCAGGCTGGCCTCGTCGCCGTTGGTGTGGGTATGGATCGTCAGGCCAGCACGGTGGTAGGCCTCGAAGTCGGCCTCGTACTGCGACGGCGCCATCACCCAGATGCCGTTCGGCGCGCCGTTGAAATGGCCGGGCCAGCGCAGACGCGCCGAAAAGCCTTGGATGGAGCCGTCGAGCATCATCTTGACGAGGCCGTAGCGCAGCCGGTCGCTGTTGCGCGGCAGCAGAGCCCTGACATGCTCGGCACCGAGCGCGGCACCATGGCTGCCGTGGAAGGCCTGGAACGCCGGCAGGATGCGGACGCGGCAGTCGTCGTCCGCGGTCACCGCCTCGAGCACCGCGCAGTCGTCGGCGGTCAGCTTGTTGACGAGGTCGGTCGCCGTTGTCACGCCCTGCATGCAGGCCAGTCGCGCGAACGAGCGCACGCCCGCTTCGGTCATCGGCGCGAGCACGCCGAAATTACCGATCTTGCGCAGGACGAGGAACATGGCCGCGGGCTCCTGCAGCTCGCCGGTCGGCTCGCCCGCGTGGCTGCCGCCTTCGAAGCGGACGACGCCTTCGACCTCGTTGTCGCGGCCGATGTCGGCAAGCTTCAGCATCGAGGTGTTGACGTTCATCAGGTGACCGTTGGCGTGGCCGATGACGATCGGCCGCACCGCGCTGGCGCGGTCGAGGTGGTCGGTGGTCATGCGCTCGCCGCCGAAATAGATCGGGTCGAAGCCCCAGGCGACGAGCGGCTCGCCGGCGTTGCGGCCTGCTGCCGTCATCTCGGCGTCGACCTCGATGAGGCGGGCGATCACCGTGGCCATCGAGCGCAGCCCGGGCCAGACCTTGCCGGCGGGATCGCGGCGGTCGAACCAGCCGAGGTAGGGCATGTCCCACATGCTGCCTTCCTTCAGGTGGCAGTGGCCTTCGACGAGGCCAGGCATCAGCACCTTGTCGGCGAAGCGCTGGTCGAGATCGAAGGGGCCCCATTCACCGACGCGGTCGAGCGTGCCGACCGAGAGGATGCGGCCGTCGCGCACAGCGACATGCGTGGCCTCGGGCTGCATCGGGTTCAGCGTGATGATCTTGCGGGCGACGTAGACGGTGGTGATCGACATGAAAAGTCCTAGGCGGAAAAGACGACATCGGGCAGAGCCAGCGGCGGCCGGGGCACGCCGTCCCTGACCTCGACGCGGATGCAGCGCACGGCATGGCCGGGCGCCACCTCGACGAGCGGCGGCAAGGCCTCGCTGCAGGCCGCGATGGCGACCGGGCAACGGCCGGCGAAGCGGCAGCCCGGGGGTGGCGAGATCGGGCTCGGCGGATCACCCGTCAGCTTGATGCGGCGGGCGGCGCGCGCTCGCCCGCCGGCCACCGTCGGCACTGCCGACATCAGGGCGACGCTGTACGGGTGCAGCGGGCTCGAGAAGAAAGCGCGGCGCGGCGCCTGCTCGACGATCTGGCCGAGGTACATCACCGCGATCTCGTCGCACAGGTGCTCGACGACCGCCATGTCGTGGGAGATGAACAGGTAGCTGAGGCCGAGCTCCTTCTGCAGGCGCACCAGCAGGTTGAGGATCTGGGCCCGGATGGCGACGTCGAGCGCCGACACCGGCTCGTCGCAGACGACGAGCTCGGGGTTGGTCGCAAGGGCGCGGGCGATGTTGATGCGCTGCCGCTGGCCGCCCGAGAACTGGTGCGGGAAGAGGTGTTGCTGCTCGGGGCGCAGGCCGACGGCGCTGAACAGCTCGTTGACGCGCTGCCGGCGGCCGCCACGCGGGCCGGAATCGAGCAGGTCGAGCGGGGCGCGCACCGCGTCGCCGGCGCGCTGGCGCGGGTTGAGCGACGAGAACGGGTCCTGGAAGATGATCTGCAGGCGCTTTCGGGCCGCCAGCAACTCGGCGCCGGCGAGGCGGCCGAGGTCGCTGTCGCCGAGGCGGATCGTGCCGCTCGTCATCGGCACCAGCCGCATGACGGCGAGTGCCGTCGTCGTCTTGCCCGAGCCCGACTCGCCGACGATCGCCAGCGTCTTGCCGCGCTCGACGCGAAAGGACACGCCATCGACGGCGCGCACCACCTGGGCCGGCTGCCACCAGCCGGTCGTGCGGGCGAAGTGCACGCTCAGGTCGCGGACGTCGAGGAGAGCGGTCGCGTCGGTCATCTCGCGCTCTCGGCGATCGGGGCCTCGGCCGCGCGCGCTTCGGCGAGCAGCCAGCAGGCGGCGGCGTGGCCGGACCCGGCCGCCGCGGTGACGGCCAGCATCGGCGGCACCTCGCGCGCACAGCGCGGCATCGCGTAGGCGCAGCGGTCGCGGAAAGCACAGCCGCTGGCCAGCTCCCACAGCGACGGCACGACGCCGGCAATCTCCGCCAGCGGCCGGCGCTCGTCGCCGTCGGCGAGGCTGCTGCCGAGCTCCGGCAGGCAGTCGATCAGACCCTGCGTGTAGGGGTGTCCCGGCGTGCCCAGCACGTTGTCGGCGCTGCCCTGCTCGATGACGCGCCCGGCGTACATCACCATGACCCGGTCGGCCATCTCGGCGACGGCGCCCATGTCGTGGGTGATGAGCAGGATCGCGGTGCCCTTCTCGCGCTGCAGGTCGCGCAGCAGGTCGAAGATCTGCGCCTGTACGGTCACGTCGAGTGCGGTCGTCGGCTCGTCGGCGATCAGGATGTCGGGCCGGCAGGCGAGCGCCATCGCGATCATCACGCGCTGGCGCATGCCGCCGGAGAGCTGGTGCGGGTACTCGTCGACACGCTGCTCTGGCGCCGGGATGCCGACCTGCTGCAGCATCTCGATCGCGCGCGCGCGCGCCGCGGCGGCATCGAGGCCGGCATGCAGGCGCAGCGCCTCGGCGATCTGCTCGCCGACGCTGAACACCGGGTTGAGCGAGGTCATCGGCTCCTGGAAGATCATCGAGATGCGGTTGCCGCGCACCGCACGCAGCCGCGCGTCGCCCGCCTGCACCAGGTCTTCGCCCTGGAACATGACCCGGCCACCGACGATGCGGCCCGGCGGCGACGGGATCAGCCCCAGCACGGCCAGCGCCGTCATGCTCTTGCCGCAGCCCGACTCGCCGACGACGCACAGCGTCTCGCCGCCGCGCAGCTCGAACTCGACGCCATTGAGGACGAGCGCCTGGCCGCGGCGCGTGCGGAACTCGACGCGCAGGTCGTCGACGTGGAGCAGGGCAGGGTCGCGGGCCATCAGCGTTCGCGCAGCTTCGGGTTGAGCGCGTCGTTCAGGCCGTCGCCGATCAGGCTCACCGCGAGCACGGTAAGGAAGATCACGATGCCGGGAAAGGCGACGCCCCACCAGCACGAGAGCACGTACTCGCGGCTCGAGCCGATCATCAGGCCCCAGCTCATCTGGTTCGGGTCGCCCAGGCCGAGGAACGACAGCCCGGCCTCGAACAGGATGGACGCGCCGATCGCCAGCGTGGCCGAGACGATGAGCGGCGGCAGTGCGTTGGGCAGGATTACCTTCCAGATGATGCGGGCGTCGCCGGCGCCGATGGCGCGCTCGGCGCGCACGAACTCCAAGCCCTTGACCTTCAGGAACTCGGCGCGCGTGAGCCGCGCGGTGCTGGTCCAGCTGACCACGCCGAT
Source organism: Rhizobacter sp. (assembly GCA_043742485.1). GTDB lineage: Bacteria > Pseudomonadota > Gammaproteobacteria > Burkholderiales > Burkholderiaceae_C > Schlegelella_A. The sequence continues at coordinate 7,495 of JAYTYH010000643.1, read as the reverse complement.
GGCGATGGTGACGTGCACCAGCGTCGGCCCGAAGAGCGTCACGATGACCATCGCGAACAGCAGCGCCGGCAGGACCTGGAAGAACTCGGTGACGCGCATCAGCGCCGCGTCGACGCGGCCGCCGTAGTAGCCAGCGAACGCGCCGATCGTCACGCCGATGACGACCGAGAGCAGCGCCGCCACGGCGCCGACCAGCAGCGTCGCGCGGCCGCCGTAGACGAGCATCGTGGCCACGTCGCGGCCGAGGTAGTCGCTGCCGAGCCAGGCGTCCTCGCCGAACGGCGGCGTGAGCGGCGCCACCTTGATCTCGAACGGGTCGGCGGCGAAGACCCACGGGCCGGCGATCGCGACCAGAAGGATCGCCGCCATCAGCACCATGCCGGCGATCGCCGCCGGGTTGCGCACGAACATGCGCAGTGCCTCCACCGTCGGGTGCTCGACCCGCGGCAGCGGGGCGGCGACAGCGGCACGCGTGGCGATCGGCGGAGTGGTGGCGCTCATCGCGGGTTCAGACCTTGATCCGCGGGTCGATCAGCCGGTAGGCGAGATCGGTGACAAGGTTCATGACGATGACGACGATCGATGCGAACACGAGCACGCCGAGGATCGTCGGGTAGTCGCGACGCAGCACGGACTCGAAGGCGAGCCGACCGAGGCCCGGCCAGTTGAAGACCGTCTCCACCAGGATCGCGCCGGCCAGCACGTTGCCGAACTGCAGCCCGAGCACGGTGACCACGGGAAGCAGCGCGTTGCGCAGCGCATGCTTGTAGAGGACGACGCGCTCGGGCAGGCCCTTGGCGCGGGCGGTGCGGATGAAGTCGGCGCCGAGCACGTCGAGCATCGACGAGCGGGCGAGCCGGCTGTACTGCGCGAGGTAGACGAGGGCGAGCGTCACGGTCGGCAGCACGAGGTGCTGGGCAACGTCGAGCATGTCGCGCCAGCCGCTGTCGCCGCTCGAGGTGATGCTGCGCATGCCCGAGACCGGCAGGATCGGCCACACCGACGCGAACAGGATCACCATCATGATCCCCATCCAGAACACCGGCGCCGCGAAGCCGACCAGGCTGAGCACGGTGATGAGCTGCGACAGCGGTCCGTTCGGGTTCTTCGCCGCGAGCACGCCGAGCGTGGTGCCGAGCGCGAAGGCGAGGATCACCGCGCACAGCACGAGCAGCAGCGTGGCCGGTACCCGGTCGAGGATGAGCTGCGTGACCGGCAGGTTGAAGAAGTACGAGTAACCGAAGTCGCCGCGGACGATCTTGCCGAGGTAGACGCCGAGCTGGACCGCGACCGGCTTGTCGAGCCCGTACTGCGAGCGCAGCTGTGTCATCAGCTCCGGGCTCATGCCGCCACTGGCGCCGGCGATGGTCTCGACCGGGTCGCCGGGCGCGGCGTGAACCAGCACGAAGTTGAGCACCACCACTGCCAGCACCAGCAGCGCGCCTTGCACGAGGCGGCTCAGGAGCAGGCGGGCGAATTTCATCGACAGGCTCGCGCGGCGCGGGCTACGACCTGAGCCAGACCTCGTCCATCGGCGACATCGGTCCCCAGATCGTCGTCGGCACGTTGGCCACCCGTTTCAGCGTCGCCGTGTGATACGGGACGACGTTGATGAAGTCGATCGGCAGCTCGTCGGTGACGATCTTCTCGAAGGTCGCGTAGTAGGCCTTGCGCTTGGTCGGGTCGAGGATCGTGCCGGCGGTGTTGAGCAGCGCGTCGACCTTGGGGTTGCTGTACGACTGCGTGTTGGTCCAGACGATCGGCTTGATGTTGGTCGAGAGATAGGTGCGGGCGACGCCGATCACCGGGTCGCCCCAGTTGAAGACGAGGTCCATGCCGAGGTCGAAGTCGTGCGTGGCCATGCGCTTCGCCCAGGCCGGGAAGTCGGCCGACGCGCGCACCTCGATCGTGATGCCGACCTTCTTGAGCTGGGCCCGCACGTACTCGGCCACCGTCTTCTGCTGGTCGTCGGCGCCGGGAAGGTAGTCGATCGTGAGCTTGAAGCGCTCGCCGTTGGCACCGGCCTTGTAGCCGGCGCCGTCGAGCAGCTCGGCCGCCTTCTTCAGGTCGAGCGGATAGCGCACGACATCGGTCACGGCGAACGGGCTGCTCGGCACGATCGGGCCATCGTCGACGACGGCGAAGCCGCCCATGAGCACCTTGGTGATGAAGTTCTTGTCGATCGACGAGGCGATCGCCTTGCGCACGGCGAGATCGGACAGCGGCTTCTTGGCCAGATTGAGAGCCAGCCAGTTGATCGGGCCGATGCCCTCGTAGCCGCGCGGCGTCAACGCCACCTTGCTGTCGGCCGCGAGGCGCTTCAGGTCGGTGGGCACCGACACGAACGGCATCATCTGGATGTCGCCGCGCTCGAGGCCGAGCATCAGGCTCGACGCGTCGGGAACGATGTTGACGATGATCTTGTCGAGGTAGGGCTTGCCCGGGAGGAAGAACTTGTCGAAGCGCTCCATGACGATGCGCTGCGACGGCTTGAACTCGACCAGCCGGAACGGCCCCGAGCCGATCAGGCCCTCGCCGTTCTTCGGGTGCGTCTTCAGGTCCTTGCCGTCGTCGTAGACGTGCTTGGGCAGGATCGGGCACAGAGCCGGGCTCATGCAAAGAACGATTGCCGGGTGCGGCACGCTCATGCGGAGAATCGCGGTGTGCGCATCGGGTGTGTCGACCTTCTCGACCGGACCCATCATGGTCTGGAAGGGGTGGTTGGCCTTGATGGCCATCACGCTGAACGCGACGTCGGCCGAGGTCACCGGCTTGCCGTCGTGGAACAGCGCGTCCTTCCTCAGGATGAGCGTGAACGACTTGCCGTCGTCGGCGAGCTTCCACGACTCGGCCAGGTATGGCTGCGGATTCCACTTGTCGTCGAACCGGAGCGGGCTCGCGAACAGCTGCGTCGAAGGCATCGCCGTAGCGATGCCCGACTGCACCGCGCCGTTGAGATGGCGTGGCGTCTGCGTGCTGCCGACGACGAGGATGCCGCCGCGGCGGATCTCCTCGGCCGCCGCGGCGCCGAACGGAAAGATGCCGGCGGCCAGCGCGGCGCTGGTCGTGATGAGGGCGTCACGCCTCGTGATGGAGGCAGCAGACGAAGCGGGCATGAGCATCTTTCGGTTTGGGTTCAGAGCTTGAAGTCGACCGGCCCACCTCTCGTACAGAACGGGTGGCGGTCGCAGGACGGAACGAGGGTAGTGACGAGCCGGCGCGCCGGGTAGGTCCAGACGGCACCCATCGGCCCAGCCAGCTGCGGCAGGCCGTGGTTAAAAAGCCGCGCAGGTCGTCGACCGGCAGTGCGGGCCTGGCACGGTGATGCGCTCGATCGTGCCGGCGACGACGGCGATGTCGTTGTCGTTGTCGAAGCCGCGCTGGGCGGCGGGCGGCAAGACCGGCCTCGAGCGCGTTCGAGACGAAGTAGAGCAGCGACTTGCGGTTGCCGACGATGCGGAGTTCGAACTGGTCGGCCCAGGTGCCGGCCAGCGTCTGGAGCGCGTCGACCAGCACGTCGCCGCCGCGCCTGGCCTGGAAGGCGACCCCGGCGTTTCCTTGATCTCGCTCCGGATCGGCCGCGCCGCCGGCCGGCCGATCGTCTTCTCGCGCAGCCCGTCGACGTCGGCGCCGACGCCGCCCTTGATCAACAGAATGCTTTTCATGTTCGCTCTCCCTGCGGCCGCGATGGTGGTGCAATCGGCCCGGTCCTTCCAGAGAAGAGCCTGCGCCAGCTCCGCTCCATGAACAAGAAGCCGGTAGAAAACACTTTCGCGAGCCGCCTGGGCCCGGGCCTCATCACCGGCGCTGCCGACGACGACCCGAGCGGCATCGCGACCTATTCGCAAGCCGGTGCGCAGTTCCGCTTCGGCCTGGTCTGGACGCTGTTCCTGACACTGCCGCTGATGATCGGCATCCAGATGCTGTCGGCGCGCATCGGCTTCGTCACCGGCGAGGGCCTGACGAAGAACATGAGCAAGCTCTGCCCGCGCTGGCTCACGTTCTCGCTGATCGGCCTGCTCGTCGTCGCCAACACCATCAACATCGCTGCCGACGTCGCCGCCATGGCCGACGCCGTCGCGTTGATGATCGGCGGGCCGGGGCCGCTCTACGTGGTCGGCTTCGGCGCGCTCTGCATCGCCACGCAGGTGTATTTCTCGTACGAACGCACCGTGCGCATCCTCAAGTGGCTGACGCTGGCCCTGTTCGCCTACGTGGCCGTGGTCCTGGCCGTCGCGGTGCCGTGGAAAGACGCGCTGGCGGAGTCGTTCACGCCCTGGGCGCACCTGCCGGCGAACACTTCGGGCAAGGAATTCGCGGCCATGGTGGTGGCGGTGTTCGGCACCACGATCAGCCCGTATCTCTTCTTCTGGCAGGCCAGCCAGGAAGTCGAGGACAGCAAGCGCCGGCCCGAATCGATCGAGCTGCGCCGGCACCCGGCCTACATGAGCGAGCACCTGTCGCGCATCAAGCAGGACACCTTCATCGGCATGACGTTCTCGAACGTGATCGCGCTCTGCATCGTCGTCGCCACCGCGGTGACGCTGAACGAGCACGGCATCACCCAGATCCAGACTTCGGCGCAGGCCGCCGAGGCGCTGCGGCCGGTGGCGGGCGACTTCGCGTTCGCGCTGTTCGCGCTCGGCATCGTCGGCACCGGCCTGCTCGCGGTGCCGGTGCTGGCCGGCTCGGCCGCCTATGCAGTCAGCGAGCTGTTCGGCTGGAAGGCCGGCCTGTCGCGCGGCTTCAGCGAAGCGCGCGGCTTCTATCTGATCATCATCGCGGCGACCGGGATCGGCTCGGCGATGAGCTTCTTCGACATCGACCCGATCAAGGCGCTGGTGCTGAGCGCCATCGTCAACGGCGTGATCTCGGTGCCGATCATGGTCGTGCTCATCCTGATCGGCCAGTCGGAGCGGCTGATGGGCCGCTTCACCATGAGTCGCCGCCACCGCTTCTTCGGCTGGGCCGCGACGGCGGTGATGGCGGTGGCCGTGGCGGTGATGTTCGCGACCAGCTTCTGACCCTGCCGCAGTAAAGCAGAACTGACCGCCACCGGGGCCGAATCCCTACACTTCCAGCTTGGGCCCGGCGGTCACGAGCCACCGCGGCGCGCCTTCGCAGCTGCAGCTTCCCACCGGAGTGACGAACACGATGAACGCACCTCTTCCCGACGCGATCCGCCAGATGCTGGAAAGCGTCACGCTCGACGACAAGTACGCGCTCGAATCTGGGCGCGCCTTTATGAGCGGCGTCCAGGCGCTGGTCCGGCTGCCGATGCTGCAGAGAAAGCGCGACGCGATGTTCGGCCTCAACACCGCCGGCTTCGTCAGCGGCTACCGCGGCTCGCCGCTCGGCGGCTACGACCAGGCGCTGTGGGCGGCCAAGAAGCATCTGGCGGCGCAGAACATCGTCTTCCAGCCCGGCGTCAACGAAGAGCTCGGCGCCACCGCCGTGTGGGGCACGCAGCAGCTCGATCTCTACCCCGAGACGCGCAAGTTCGACGGCGTCTTCGGCATCTGGTACGGCAAGGGCCCCGGCGTCGACCGCTGCTCCGATGTCTTCAAGCACGCCAACATGGCCGGCACCTCGAAGCACGGCGGCGTGATCGCCATCGCCGGCGACGACCACATCGCCAAGAGCTCGACGGCGCCGCACCAGAGCGACCACATCTTCAAGGCCTGCGGGCTGCCGGTGTTCTTTCCGTCGAGCGTGCAGGACATCCTCGACATGGGCCTGCACGCGTTCGCGATGAGCCGCTTCGCCGGCGTCTGGTCGGGCATGAAGACGATCCAGGACATCGTCGAATCGTCGGCCAGCGTGCACGTCGATCCCGACCGCGTCGACATCGTGCTGCCAGAAGACTTCGACATGCCCGAGGGCGGCCTGCACATCCGCTGGCCCGACGCGCCGCTCGAGCAGGAAGCGAGGCTGATGGACTACAAGTGGTACGCAGCGCTGGCCTACATCCGCTCGAACCGGCTCAACTACAACGTCATCGAGGGGCCGAACGACCGCTTCGGCATCATCGCTTCGGGCAAGGCCTACAACGACACCCGCCAGGCACTGCACGACCTCGGCCTCGACGACGACACCTGCCGCCGCATCGGCCTGCGCCTGCACAAGGTCAACGTCGTCTGGCCGCTCGAGGCCACCATCACGCGTGAGTTCGCTTCGGGGCTGCAGGAGATCCTCGTCATCGAGGAGAAGCGCCAGGTCATCGAGTACCAGCTCAAGGAAGAGCTCTACGGCTGGCGGCACGACGTGCGCCCCAACGTGCTCGGCAAGTTCGACGAGAGCGAAGGCGACGAGACCGGCGGCGAGTGGAGCCAGGCCAACCCGGCGCAGCACTGGCTGCTGCGCGCCCAGGCCGACCTGACGCCGTCGATCATCGCCAAAGCGATTGCCAAGCGGCTCGCCAAGCTCGGCGTGCCGGGCGACGTCGGCGCGACGATGGCGATGCGCATCGCCCTCATCGAGGCCAAGAAGCGCAGCCTCGAGGTCGCCACGGTGAATTCAGCCGCCACCGGCGAGCGGGCGCCGTGGTTCTGCAGCGGCTGCCCGCACAACACCTCGACCAAGGTGCCCGAAGGCTCACGCGCCGTGGCCGGCATCGGCTGCCACTACATGGCGGTCTGGATGGACCGCTCCACCGTCACCTTCAGCCAGATGGGCGGCGAAGGCGTGAGCTGGGTCGGCCAGGCGCCGTTCACGACCGAGCCGCACATCTTCGCCAACCTCGGCGACGGCACTTACTACCACTCCGGGCTGCTGGCGGTGCGGCAATCGATCGCGGCCAAGGTAAACATCACCTACAAGATTCTCTTCAACGACGCCGTCGCCATGACCGGCGGCCAGCCCGTCGACGGCACGCTGAAGGTGCCGGAGATGACGCGCGAGCTCGACGCAGAAGGCGCCGCGAAGATCATCGTCGTCACCGACGAGCCCGAGAAGTACGAAGACCACGACATCAAGTCGCGGCTGGCGCCAGGCGTCACCGTGCACCACCGCGACGATCTCGACATGCTGCAAAAGCAGCTGCGCGAGATCGCCGGCTGCTCGATCCTGATCTACGACCAGACTTGTGCCACCGAGAAACGCCGGCGCAGGAAGCGCGGCACGATGGAAGACCCGACCAAGCGGGTCGTCATCAACGAGCTGGTCTGCGAGGGCTGCGGCGACTGCTCGGTGCAGTCGAACTGCCTCTCGGTCGAGCCGGTCGAGACCGAGTACGGCCGCAAGCGCCGCATCAACCAGAACACCTGCAACAAGGACTACTCCTGCCTGAAGGGTTTCTGCCCGAGCTTCGTCACCGTCGAAGGCGGCAAGCTGAAGAGCGGCAAGAAGGGCGCGAGCGCGCGGCCCAAACCGTCGAGCGTCGGCACGCCGCCCGACCCGGTCCTGCCGGTCGCCGAGAGGCCCTGGGGCATCGTCGTCGCCGGCGTCGGCGGCACCGGCGTCATCACGATCGGCCAGCTGCTCGGCATGGCCGCGC
>JAYTYH010000642.1:0-5824 GCA_043742485.1 Rhizobacter sp. | reverse complement strand
GCGGCCGCCTTCCATCACGTGCACGTAATCGGGAATGATGTAGCTCAGCAGGCGCTGGTAGTGAGTGACGAGGACGACCGCGTTGTCCTTGCGCGCAAGCTCATTGACGCCTTTGGAGACGACCCGCAGCGCGTCGATGTCGAGACCCGAGTCGGTCTCGTCGAGGAGCGCAAGCTTCGGCTCGAGGAGAGCCATCTGCAGGATCTCGTTGCGCTTTTTCTCACCGCCCGAAAAACCTTCGTTGACGCTGCGATCGAGGAACTCGGGGCTCATTTCGAGCAGCTTCATCTTCTCGCGCACCAAGTCATCGAACTCGAGCGGGTCGAGTTCTTCGTTGCCGCGCTCGGCCTGCACGGTGTTGTAGGCCAGGCGCAGGAACTGGCTGTTGGCGACACCGGGGATCTCGATCGGGTACTGGAACGCGAGGAAGATGCCGGCGCGCGCCCGCGCTTCGGGCGCCATGTCGAGCAGGTTGCGGCCTTCGTAACGGATCTCGCCGGCGGTCACCTCATAGGCAGCGTGGCCCGCTAGCACCTTCGCGAACGTGCTCTTGCCCGAGCCGTTCGGCCCCATGACCGCGTGGACTTCGCCGCTCTTCACCGTGAAGTCGAGACCCTTGAGGATCGGCGTGCCGTCGACCGATGCGCAGAGGCCGCGGACCTCGAGCAGCGTCTTGCTGTCTTGCAGGATCATCCGACGCTCCCTTCGAGCTTCAGGCCGAGCAGCTTGGTCGCCTCGACCGCGAACTCCATCGGCAACTGACGGAACACGTCCTTGCAGAACCCGTTGATGATCATCGAGACGGCCGCCTCGGCGCCGACGCCACGCTGCGCGAAATAGAACAGCTGGTCTTCGCCTATCTTCGAGGTCGAGGCCTCGTGCTCGACCTTGGCGCTGAGGTTTCTCACCTGAATGTACGGAAAGGTGTTCGCGCTGCACCGGTCCCCGACCAGCATCGAATCGCACTGCGAATAGTTGCGTGCGCCCGCGGCGGTCGGCAGGATCTTCACCAGTCCGCGGTAGCTGTTGTTCGACTGCCCCGCCGAGATCCCCTTGCTCACGATCGTGCTGCGGGTGTTCCTGCCGATGTGGATCATCTTGGTTCCGGTATCGGCCTGCTGGTGGTGGTTCGTCACCGCGACCGAATAGAACTCGCCGACCGAGTTGTCGCCGACCAGCACGCACGACGGGTACTTCCACGTGATCGCCGAGCCGGTCTCGACCTGCGTCCACGAAATGCGCGAGTTCACGCCCCGGCACATGCCGCGCTTGGTGACGAAGTTGTAGATGCCGCCCAGGCCGTCCTCGTCGCCCGCGTACCAGTTCTGCACCGTCGAGTACTTGATGTCGGCATTGTCGAGAGCGACCAGCTCGACGACCGCGGCGTGCAGCTGGTTGGTGTCGAATTTCGGCGCTGTGCAGCCTTCGAGGTAGGACACCGAAGCGCCCTCCTCGGCAATGATCAGGGTGCGCTCGAACTGCCCCGTTTCTTCGGTGTTGATGCGAAAGTAGGTCGACAACTCCATCGGGCATTTCACGCCCTTCGGGATGAAGCAGAACGAGCCGTCGGTGAAGACCGCCGAATTCAGCGCCGCGTAGTAGTTGTCGCCGCTCGGCACCACAGTGCCGAGGTACCGGCGCACCAGTTCCGGGTGATTCTGCACCGCCTCCGAGATCGAACCGAAGATGACGCCGGCCTCGGCGAGCCTGGCCTTGTAGGTGGTCGCGACCGAGACGCTGTCAAAGATCACGTCGACAGCGACGTTGGCCAGAGTGGCGCGCTCGTGCATCGGCACGCCGAGCTTCTCGAAGGTGCGCAGCAGTTTGGGATCGACCTCGTCCATGCTGGCGAGCTTTGGCTTGCGCCGGGGCTCCGAGTAGTAGCTGATGGCCTGGAAATCGATGGCCGGATACTTGACGTTGGCCCACTTGGGCGGCGTCATCGTCAGCCAGTGACGGAAGGCCGCAAGACGAAACTCGAGTAGCCACTCGGGTTCGCGCTTCTTTGCGGAGATCAACCGGATGGTGTTTTCGTCCAGGCCCTTTGCAGCGACATCCGACTCGATGTCGGTGACGAAGCCGTGTTTGTACGGCTGGTTGACCAGGCTTTGCAGCAGAGCACTCATACGTGGGTTGGTTGGGCCGGAACGGCCTTCAGGTTGAAGCTCTCGCCGCAGCCACAAGTGCTGTCGACGTTCGGGTTGTCGACCTTGAAGGCCTTGTTCATTCCTTCGCTGACGAAGTCGAAGCAGGAGCCGTCGATGAAGGCGAGGCTCTTCGAGTCAACCGTCAGTTTGGCGCCATGACCCTCGACCAGATGGTCGTCGGCGCCCAGGTCATCGACGATCTCGTAGGTATAGGCGAAGCCGGAGCAGCCGACGTGCCTGACGCCGACCCGCAGGCCCACGCCTCTGCCACGCTTGGCGATCTGGCTGCGAATCTGCTCGGCGGCGGCTATGGTCAGGGTGATGGTCATGATTGGATTCCTTTGCGCAGCGGCGACCCGTTGGGAATGGCCGCGAAACTCACAGGTCGGGTCACCGACTTCGACCGCAGCCCGCCCTTCCCCGCGACCGGCAACAGGTCGGCGACGGTGTGCCCGTCCAGGTGCTGCATGAAACTCTCCAGAGCCCCGCTGACGATGCTCGTCAAATGGCAACGCCCGGTCATCACGCACGTGGATTCGCTGCTGAGGCAATTGACGAGGTAGAAATCTGACTCGATGCTGCGAACCACCGCGCCAAGACCGATGTCGGCGGGCTTGGCCGCGAGGCGCATGCCGCCGCCTTTGCCGCGCACCGTCACGAGCCAGCCACCAAGGCTCAGCTGGTGCGTGATCTTCATCAAATGCGCTTCGGAGATGTCGTAAGCGCGCGCCACCTCGGCGATCGTGCACAGGCGCTCAGGATGCTGCGCGACATACATTAGCAATCGCAGCGAATAGTCGGTCATCGTCGTCAGGCGCATGGCGGGCTCCGGTTCGTTCGATTTGCGCGTCGCGTCGTCATGAACGCGGCCGGATGGGCAACGGTGCGAGATGCCCGAGGTCGCCAGCTGGATACAACGGCCGAAACGCAAACTCGAGAAATGTGCGCAGGCTCCCGCGCGCTCGGCCATCGCCCGATTGGGCAGCATGCTTGCCGACCATCTTCGGCAGGTCCAGGTTCCAGCGGGCGACGTGCCGTTCGAAGATGGGATCGAGACTGACGTCGTCGCGGATCATTTGCGTGGAACTCGTTGACTTCGGCTTCGGTGCAGAGCTCGGTGACGGCATTAGGCGATCCTCGTTGGCGGCTGCCCTCTTGTTGTTGCCGGGCACCGCAGTCTCAAGAAGTGGCTTAAAGGTCTATGAAGCATGCATCTTATGAGCATGACAAGTCTCTTGCCGGCGCGGCTGGCGTAATCCCCTTCTCACGCGTGGGCGGCCCGCGGCGACGCGCGCGCCACCTGTTTGCCTACAGGGGCGCGCTGACGCGGGCGCAATCGGTCGGGGCCCTAGAAACGCCCTCAACCCGGCAGATATCCAGGCAGGGTGCAGCTTTTCGAGTCCAGTAGGAACGACGCCCTTTCCGCCAGAAAGCGCACCCAGCGTCGCGCGAAGACATCCTGACGGCCTCGCGCCGACAACGCAGGTGCCGCTGCGGCGTTACCCGTGCTTGCCGATATCCCAGCCGCGGCCGGCGAGATGGCGCGTTCCGACTTCGATCGCGTCGGCCTCGAGCGTCGTGCCCATTGAATCATTCCAGCGGTTCAGAAAACCGAACAGCGCGACGACACCGAGCATCTCGACGATCTCGTCGTCGCTCCAGTGAGCGCGGAGCCGCTCCGCGATGGCTGTATCGACGGAGTTCGGAACGCTCCCGGCCGCGAGCGCGAACTCGAAGGCCGCCTTTTCGGCATCACTGAACAGGTCGCCGTCGCGGAAGTTCCAGATTGCTGCGAGGCGTGCCTCACTGGCGCCGAATCGCTTCGCCGCCAGGACGGTGTGCGCCTCGCAATAGCGGCAGCCGGCGGCAGCGCTGGCGAGGTGGCCGATGAGCCGTTTCTGCTCGCTGGTGAGCCGGCCCGCGTTCGTCATCACCGCCTTGTTCAGCAGCATGAACGCATGGGCGATGTCGGGTCGCCGTTGCATCGTGAGCACGCTGTTGGGCGTGAAACCGAGCGTCTCCTTGAAGAAGTCCGCGCGCTCGGCGACCTCGGGGGAAGGGTCGATGGATAGCGGTGAGACCAGTGGCATGAAGAAGCCTCGTCGGTTGAAAGACGGCGCCGACGCGCTGTCTGGGCGCTCGGGAGCTGCGCCAGCACCGGCGCGCTCGAGCGATTCTGTCAGCGCCGCAGCGGCCGCGCCGCCGCGAACAGCGGCGATGCAATTCCCGAACGCGACGTGAACGCAGAACGGTGCACGACGGCACGACCCATGACCGGGCGACGGGCCATGCGATTGCCGCCCGACAGCGGCGCGACGTTGGGCGGCACATAGCTGCCGTCGCGGCTGCGGTGTGCAGGCACGAAGACGTCTCCGGGCGCGGCCACCGCGCTTCCGGCGACGGCTGCCAAGGCGAGCGCAGATGCAGCGAGCTTCAAACGCGGCTTGGATGTCATCCCGCCACTCTAGTCCGCCGGAGCACGCCGACGCGTCCAAACGTAACGGCACGGAATGCCGTCCGGCCATTCGCTCGCGATCGCCGGCCCGGCCCGAAAGCGCTCAGGACGGCTGCGCCGCCTCGCCGAGCGGGTCGGTGACAGTACATCGAGCGACCAACGAAGGCGCAGGGCGAGCCCGCAGTCGTCGACGAGCCTGTCGATGGCGACCCGCGAGCAGCGCCGATACACGATCGTCCAGGAAAGAAAAAAGGGCGCCTCGCGACGCCCCTTTCTTCATTGGCGAGTTCGCTCAGCGAACAACGCCCAGGTCCGTCATCTTGTCGGCCTTGTAGCTGTGCAAGGTGAGAGCACCATTCTTGATGTCGCCCTTGGCGTCGAACGAAATCGGACCGGTCACGCCCTTGTAGTTGGTGGTGGCGGCCAGTGCGGGCAGGTACTTGGCAGGATCGGATGAGCCGGCCTTGACCATTGCCGCAACCATCACGTTCACGGCGTCGTAGACATACGGTGCGTAGATCTGCACGTCGATGCCGAACTTCTTCTTGTAGTCTTCTTTGAACTTGGCCATGCCGGCCTTCTGTTCGCCCTCGACGCCGCCGGCCTCGGCGCAGACCACCTGCCCGTCGGCCATCGCACCCCCGGCGAGCTTGGGCAACTCGCCCGAGCAGATGCCATCGCCGCCCATGAACTTGGCGTTGATGCCGAGCTGCTTCATCTGGCGGATCATCGGGCCGGCCTCGGCGTCCATGCCACCGTAGAAAATGACGTCGGGCTTCTTGGCCTTGACGGCGGTCAGGATGGCGGTGAAGTCCGTCGCCTTGTCGCTCGTGTACTGGTTGTCGACGATGTTGCCGCCGGCCGCCTTGGCGCCCTTGACGAATTCTTCGGCGACACCCTGACCATAGGCGGTGCGGTTGTCGATGACGGCGATCGACTTGCCCTTCAGTTCCTTTACGGCGTATCGGCCGAGCGTGCCGCCCAGCTGGACGTCGTCGGCAACCACGCGGAAGGCGGTCTTAAAGCCCTGCCGTGTGTATTTGGGATTCGTCGCCGAGGGCGAGATCTGCGGAATGCCGGCGTCGCTGTAGATCTTCGACGCCGGGATCGTGGTGCCTGAGTTGAGGTGGCCGACGACGCCGTTGACCTTGGCATCGACCAGCTTGTTGGCGACCGCTGTGCCCTGCTTCGGATCGCCTGCGTCGTCTTCGGCGAGCAGCTC
>JAYTYH010000641.1:0-4454 GCA_043742485.1 Rhizobacter sp. | reverse complement strand
GGCGATGGTCGCGGCGCCCGTAAGGGCGCTCACCGCCTATGCCGATCACGCGGCCTGGCCGCAGCCGCCAGCGCCATGAGCCTGCGCCTTAAGCTCCATCTGACGGTTGGCGGCCTGTCGTTGCTGTTCGCCGTTGCGGTGCTCTCGCTGCAGTTCGACGCGATGCGGAAGTCGGTGCATGAAGAAGTGGTCGCCGCCAACCGCGTTGCCGCGCAACTGCTGAACCGCACGGCGATGCTCTACGCCGGACAGGGCACCCCGGGCATGCTGTCGTTCCTCCAGGGCCTCGGCCGCGTTCGCTCGACCGAGATCACGCTGGTCGACGCCGCGCTGCACACGCTCTACCGCTCGCCGCCTTCGCCGTACAAGGCCGGGCGCAGCGCGCCGGCCTGGTTCGAGGTGCTGATCTCGCCGCCGCCGTCGCGCCAGTCGATCAAGTTTTCCGAGGGTGTGCTCGAGATGCGCGCGAACGCCTCGCGCGCCGCCCTCGATGCCTGGGACGCCTTCGTTCCGCTGCTCGCCGGCACGGGCGCGATGCTGCTCGTGCTGAACCTGCTCGTCGCTTGGGTGCTCGACCGCACGGTGCGGCCGTTCGGGCGCATCGTCGCCGCGCTCGGCCAGGTCGAGGCCGGGCGTTTCGACATCGCGCTGCCGCCGCTGCCTGGCCTGGAGGCGGCGACGATCGGCAGCGCCTTCAACCGCATGATCGGCGTGCTGCGCGAGAACATCGCCACCGAAAAGCGCGCCGCGCATGCCGAGGCCCAGCTGGCGGAAAGCCGAGAACTGGCGCACTGGATCGACCATCATGTCGAACAGGAACGACGGCTGATCGCACGCGAACTGCACGACGAACTGGGCCAGTCGGTGACAGCCATGCGCAGCATGGCGCTGTCGATCGCGCAGCGCACGCAGGCGAGCGACCCGGAATCGGCGCAGGCGGCGCGGTTGATCGCCGATGAAGCCTCGCATCTGTATGACGCGATGCACGGCCTGATCCCCCGGCTCACGCCGCTCGTGCTCGACCATTTCGGCCTTGCCGAAGCGCTCACCGACCTTGCCGACCGCACGCGTCGCAGTCAGCCGCAGATACAGGTCGATCTCGACCTCGAGCCCGGCGACGCTGCGCTCGCGACCGACGCTGCGCTCGTGCTGTACCGCGCTGCGCAGGAGGGCATCACGAACGCACTGCGCCACAGTGCGGCCGACAGGCTGCGGCTGACGCTGCGGCGGGACGGCGCCGAGATGGTGCTTGTGGTCGAGGACAACGGCCGCGGCCTCGCGCCCGACTGGTCCGATCGACCCGGCCACCACGGCCTGCGCTGGATGGCCGAGCGCGTGCATGCGCTGCGGGGCCGCTTCGAGATCGGGCCGGTGCAGCCGCAGGGCGTGCTGCTGAGCATCGCCGTGCCGATTGATTCGGCGACGCCCGCGGCGCCCGCCGCCGCGACGTCTGCATCGCTGCCGGAGCCCGCATGATCAGCGTGATGCTCGTCGACGACCATGCGCTCGTGCGGATGGGCTTTCGCATGCTGCTGACGAGCGTGCAGGGCAGCGAGCGGGTCGAGGTCGTCGCCGAGGCCGGCAGCGGCGAACAGGCCTGCGCCGACTATCCACGCGTGCGCCCCGACGTCGTGGTGATGGACCTGTCGATGCCCGGCATGGGCGGGCTCGAAGCGGTGCGCCGCCTGCTCGCGCAAGACCCGAGAGCGCGCATCCTCGCGCTCTCGGCGCACGAAGATGCGGCGCATCCGCGCCGCGTGCTGAGCGCCGGTGCGCTCGGCTACCTCGCCAAGCGCAGCGCACCCGACGCATTGATCGCCGCGGTGAACGCGGTGGCGCGCGGTGAACGCTATGTCGACGCGCAGACGGCACAGTTGCTCGCGCTGGCCCAGATCGACGGCTCGGCGAGCCCGGCCGACGCGCTGAGCCCGCGCGAGTTCTCTGTCTTCATCCAGCTCGCCCGCGGCTTGAGCGTCGTGCAGATCGCCGAAAACCTGAAGCTCTCGCCGAGCACGGTCGGCACGCATCTGTACCACGTGAAGCAGAAGCTGGGCGCGGGCAACCAGTCGGAGCTGACCCTGGTGGCGCTGCGCTGGGGACTCATCGAGGCATGAGCTTGCAGTTCGGTTTTTTGCACGGCCGTGCTCGACCCTGGTCAATCCCTTCCCCGCGTTCCCGTCGAAACTCGGTTTTCTTCTCCACCACTTGATCCCACGAGGTTCAATGTTGAATCCGCACCACCCTCGCCATCCGGCTGGCCTCTTCTGCGCGTGTTTCGGCGCTGACGCTTCCGGGCGGTTCACCGGGCCACCCGATGGCATGCCGCCACTGCGTTTCCAGGACGACCTGTTTCGAGCCACCAACGCCGAGTGGCTGTCGACCGCCCGGATTCCAGCCGACAAGTCGCGTTTCGGCACCTTTATCCAACTCACGGATCTGACACAGGAACAGGTCCGCAACATCGTCGAGTCTCTTGAAGAGACGCCTCAGGCCTTGGTGGCCGACAGCGTCGAAGGCCAGGTCAACGCTTTCTACCGCGCCTATCTCGACACCGCCAGGATCGACGCCCTCGGCCTTGGCCCCCTTGCCGGACTGCTCGCGGACATTGATGCGATCGAGAGTCCGCACGACCTGGCACGATGGTTTGGCAGCCGCCAAGGCCACCTCGACACGCCGGTCTCGCTTCACGTGCTGCCCGATTTCAAAGAGCCGGGAACCTATCGCCCGTTGACCTGGCAGGGAGGCCTCGGCCTGCCCAACCGCGACTACTACCTCAACGAATCGGACCCCCGGATCGGACAAGCGCGCAGCGCCTATTCGACCTATCTGACAACCCTGGCAACGCTCTGCGGCATCGACGATGCCCTGGGTGTCGCTCAGCGTGTTCTCGACCTGGAGCAGCGCATTGCGGCGCTGCATTGGACCCCGGTCGAGAACCGCGATCCTCTCAAGCTGTACAACCCCATGACGCCTGCCGAGCTGAGCGCGTCGGCCCCGGGTCTGGATTGGCCCGCGTTTCTAGAATCTGCCGGCCTCGGGCATATTGATCGCCTCATGGTGTCCCAGCCTAGCGCGGTCACCGGCATCGCCAGGCTCTTCTCCGAGATTCCGATCGCGGACTGGAAGCTTTACGCGCGGCTTCACGTACTCGATCACGCGTCTGGCGTGCTGCCAAGGCCGTACCGCGAGGCGCAATTTGCTTTTCGGGGAACGGCGCTCTCGGGTGCGACGAGCGAAAAGCCACGCTGGCAAACCGGCATCGCAGAGTTGAACCGCGCCCTCGGCGACGCGGTCGGCCAGCTCTACGTCGCCCGGCATTTCAGTGCGCTCCATCGGGCGCGGCTAGAGGGTCTGGTCGCCAATCTCATGGCCGCCTACCGCGAGTCGATCGAGGAGCTCACGTGGATGACTCCTGCCACCAAAGCCGAGGCGCAGCACAAGCTGGCGAGTTTCACCACCAAGATCGGATGCCCCGACAGGTGGCGCGACACAAGTGGCCTCGTGATGGTCTCCGGCGATGCCTTCGGAAACGCGCAACGAGCGGCCGGATTCGAGTGGCGACGGCAGGCTGCCAGGGCTTGCGCGCCTGTCGACCGCGCCGAATGGACCATGACGCCACAGACGGTCAATGCGCACTACAACCCGTCCTTGAACGAGATTGTTTTTCCGGCGGCAATCCTTCAGCCTCCGCTCTTCGATCCGCAGGCGGACGACGCGTTCAACTACGGAGCGATCGGCGCCGTGATCGGCCACGAAATAAGCCATGGATTCGACGACCAAGGTAGTCGGTTCGATGGCGCCGGGATGCTCCGCGATTGGTGGGGCACCGAAGACAGGCAGGCATTCGAGGCCATCGGTAATCGGCTCGTCGCCCAGTACGACGTCTACGAACCATTGCCCGGGCACCGCCTCAATGGCCGCCTCACCCTGGGCGAGAACATGGCCGACGTGGCGGGATTGCAGGTTGCGTACAAAGCGTACCGTCGTTCGTCGAGGGAGGATTCCTCGGCGCCGTTGGCCGGTACCACCGAAGCACAACGATTCTTCATCGGCTGGGCGCGCGTGTGGCGCGACTTGGTGCGCGACGAGCACACCCTTCAACTTCTGATGACCGACCCGCATTCCCCGGCAGCCGTGCGGGCCAATGGCGCCGCGGTCAATCACGATGGATTTCACGAAGCTTTCCAGACCCGTTCCGGCGATGGCATGTTCCGACCAGTTGGAGAACGGATTCGTGTCTGGTGAACGTCGACTTCATCCTTTCAAATATCGGAGCTCCCTCACCCGTGGCGGTTCAGACCAGTCGCCCGCGCGCGCTGCTGACGTCGGTGTTTCACGGTCTCAGACCGCGCGCTGCGGCGCCATCGCCCGGCGGGGCGTCAACCTTGTGATGCCGCATCAGGGCACGTCCGTCAGGGTGGTCGAGCAGCCGCGATTGGACATCGGTGACGCCG
>JAYTYH010000640.1:0-2360 GCA_043742485.1 Rhizobacter sp. | reverse complement strand
CCCGAGTCTGGCGAGAAGTGTCAAGGTGGCTCTCTTTCAGTCATCGACAGAAGCGGTCTTACCGCATCGCTGCAGCCGGTGCAAGCGGACGCTGCCTCGTCGTGCCGCGGCGCCAGAGATACTGCGGCGCTCGAAACAGGGTGAACAGAGGCGAAGCAGAAATTGGAGCGGATCGATGCGGTCGTGGTGGGCGCTGGGGTGGTCGGCTTGGCCGTGGCCCGGGCGCTGGCGCTGGCCGGCCGCGAGACGCTGGTGCTCGAGGCCAGCGAAGGCATCGGCAACGGCATCAGCTCGCGCAACAGCGAGGTCGTCCATGCCGGCCTCTACGACGTGCCCGGCTCGCTGAAGGCGCTGCTCTGCGTTGCCGGCCGCCGCCTGCTCTACGCTTACTGCGAGGCCAGCGGCGTCAACCACCGGCGCTGCGGCAAGCTCGTGGTCGCGGCCGGCGCGGCACAGGTCGAAGCCCTGCGCACCATCGAGCGACGCGCCGCCGCCAACGGTGTCGAAGGACTGCGCTGGCTGAACGGCGCCGAGGTGCGCTCGCTCGAACCCGAGTTGCGGGCCGAGGCGGCCTTGCTCTCGAGCGTGACCGGCATCGTCGACAGCCACGCCTTGATGCTCGCGCTGCTCGGCGATCTCGAACATGCCGGCGGCGCGCTGGTGCTGCGCTCGCCGCTGCAGAGCGCGGTCGTGCAGAGGCGAAGTCACGACGACACCCGCTTCGTGCTCCGCGTCGGCGGCGCGACGCCGATGGAGATCGAGACCGCCGTGCTCGTCAACGCGGCCGGGCTGCGGGCGCCGACGCTGGCACGCTGCATCGAAGGCCTCGACCCGAGCCATGTTCCCGAGGCGCATTTCGCCAAGGGCAACTACTTCTCGCTGGCCGGCCGCTCGCCGTTCACGCGGCTCGTCTATCCGGTGCCCGAGCCGGGCGGCCTCGGCGTGCACCTCACGCTCGACCTCGCCGGCCAGGCCCGCTTCGGTCCCGACGTCGAGTGGCTCGACGCGACACGGCCCGAAGCCATCGACTACGCCGTCGACCCGGCACGCGCCGCGGCGTTCACCGTCGCCATCAGGCGCTACTGGCCGGGCCTGAAAGAGGGTGCGCTGGCACCGGCCTACAGCGGCGTGCGGCCGAAGCTGCAGGGCCCCGGCGAGCCGGTGCGCGACTTCATGCTGCAGGGGCCTGAGGACCACGGCGTGGCCGGGTTGATGAGCCTGTTCGGCATCGAGTCGCCGGGGCTGACCGCGAGCCTGGCGATCGGGGAAGAGGTCGTGACGCGGCTGGGGGTTGAACCCTGTGCTTCGCATCTCGCCCGCTAGACGGCGTCGCCGGGGCGTGGCACGCGCCGGTAAGCTTCGCGACGCGAGCACGTCGCGCTCGGTAGCGTCTGCAGGAGGGAGTCCATCCATGCGAACCGTCGCACTGCGATGCCGATCGATCAAGGCAGGGTTGCGACCAGAATCATCGAGCCGCTGAGCATGACCAGCCGCCTCGGCCCGAGAACGGCGATCGAGTCGACATTGATCAGTCGTGGATCGGCGCCGAGCACGACCGTGGTGCCGCTGCGAATGAGCAAAGTGCTCGCGGCAGCTCCGGCGGTCAGTACGTGCAAGCCGTCGGATTGGCCGTAGTAGATCGTGCCTGCGGAATCGATAGCGAAACGCCCGATTCCGCCGCCGGCGCCGGTCAGCGTCGAGACCGTTGAGCCGTCGGCGCTGATGCGACGCAGGGAGCCGTTGTCGCCCACGTAGAGCGAGCCATCGGACGCGAACGCGACAGTGGTCGGCGCCTCGAATCGCGCCGTCGCGATCGGCCCGTCGACACGCGTGCCTTGCCCGAAAGCGCCCGCATAGGTCGTCACGTTACCGGCCGGATCGACACGCCGAACCGCATTGTTCGCGGCGTCGGCGACGAACAGGTTGCCGCCCGCGTCGACCGCCATCCCGAACGCGGCATTGAAGCGCGCCGCCGTTCCGGCGCCGTTCGCTGCCCCGAAACTGCCGACCGATCCTGCGAACGAGGTCGTCGTGTTGTCGGGCGAGATCTTGCGGATGCCGGCGTAGTCGGAGACGTAGAGCGCTCCGCTGCTGTCGCTGGCAATCGAGTAGCCGAGCTTCCCCAGGAACTGCGCACCGCTGCCGACCCCGTTGTTATCGAGACCCGTGACGAATGGATCGCTGCCGCCGATTCCGCCGGCCAGCCCTGCCGCCAGTGTGACGACGCCAGCCGGACTGATGCGACGAACCTGGCGTGTGCAGCCATCGGAGATATCGACGTTGCCGGCCGGATCGACGGTCAAGGACGAGCCCAGTCCGCCCGGCACGCAGAAGGGAAGCTGGGCGAGCACGCCGGTGCC